>JAWOBS010000071.1:0-5578 GCA_046484145.1 Bacteroidales bacterium | reverse complement strand
TGTAAGTTTGCGCGATAACCAGCAAAAAGGAGAAAGGCTGGCTGCACCGCTATACTTTACTCAAGCTTTGGGCGGAGCATATAAAGGTGTTACCGGTGGAGGAACAGGCGGCGAGTTTAGTGAAATGAGAGGTGGCATCTCTGCAGCGTGGAGCTGGGGAGCATTATATTTCGAGAAAAACCACCTGATGTGGGGCGATAATTATCACGGTGCAAATATCTTTTCAGGACGCACTCCTTCAATGCCTATGATAAGGCTGCATTTGCATCCTGTAAAATGGCTGGATTTTCAATATTATCATGCATGGCTGAATTCGATGGTTGTTGATAGTACAAGAAGCTATTTGCCTTATGATGGCGCGCCATATAAAAAAGTTTATTATGACAAGTATATTGCTGCGAATATTTACACATTAAGGCTTATTCCACGCCTTGACATTTCAGTCGGTAATTCAGTTATTTATAGCGATATGGATGTTTATCCCGGATATCTTAATCCTTTCTTTTTTTATAAATCAGTTGTGCACACACAAACACAAGGGCAGAGCCATAATCATAATTCCGCAATGTTTGTGAATCTTAGCTCAAGACAGATAAAACATTTGCACTTATATGGTACCTGGTTTGTTGATGAGTTTTCAAAAACCCGTGTTGGCGATGATGAGAGAACTAATTTTACCAGCACCAAGGCCGGAGCGAGGCTAAGCAATTGGCCGTTGAAGAATGTTGCAATAACAGGGGAATATACCTTTACTTATCCCATGACATACCAGCACAGAACACCAACTACAACTTTTGAAACAAACAATTATAATCTCGGTCATTATCTCAGGTCTAACGCGAGGGAGCTATATGTATCATTAAGTGTTAAGCCATACAGGGGATTGACTCTTGAAGCTGCTTATGTTAAAGCTGAAAATGGGAATGAATATCCTTATTTATACGGGACAGGCACGCTTGACGATAAACCATTTCTGAAAGATATCACCTGGAGCAATGAAACTATGTCTTTTAAAGTGAACTACTTACTTTATAATAATTTTAGCATCTTTGCTGAGTATCTTGACATGAATATTCGTGGATATGATGTTGATGGCATAACCGCAGAAGAGTATCTGGATATGTTTACTCCCGATCTTTTTCATGGCAAAACACAGACTGTCACCTTTGGCATGCAATTAGGTTTTTAATTTAATTTTTTACATTTTTTGACTATAGCATGAAAAAATTACCTTTTATTCTTTACCTGCTTTTTGTTGTTTTTGTAGTGTTCATCCCATTAAATGTTACAGGCCTGTCAGAGGCAAATAAAGTTTATGTGCTTAACTTCAGGCTGGACTATCTGATACACAGCCTCCTTTTTTTACCATGGATTTTCATAGGAGAAATCTCTTTCGACAAAAAGATGAGATATCGCAAACTGATTATTTTTGCCTCCGGGATTTTTGTTGCCTCAATGGCTGAATTGCTTCATTATTATACTCCATACAGGGCATTTAACATTAATGACCTGATTTTTAATGTTGCTGGAATTATATTGGGATCAGTAGTTTGGCTGTTTTTTAGAAGAAAAAGCTCTTCGGCTTCAGTTAAGGATAATGGTTAATTTTTTATTTTTAACTTTGTTATAATAATATTAAACAGATTTTTATGCAAAAAATTGTAAGCATTGCTTCTACACCACAGAATCTTGTTAAGATTGCAACTATTGATAAAGCATTAAAAAAATACAGGAAAGACGTAAAGCATATTATTTGTTTTTTAGGGCGGGATATGGAAGAACGTACATCCATGGAAACATTTGTTGATCTCGACCTGCCACGAACTCACTGGTACCTCACCTTTGGCGAAGGAACTGCTGTTAACCAGACAGCAACTTCAATGCTTGAGTTTGAGAAAATACTTAGAGAGGAAAAGCCCGGACTTGTTTTGCTTTCCGGACACGAAAACTCAACTCTTGCCTGTGGCTTGGCAGCTTCTAAAATGAATATTCTTATTGCTCATATTGATGCAGGATTGAGGAATTTTGACAGAAGCAGCCATGAGGAAATGAACAGGATACTCGTTGATACGCTT
Organism: Bacteroidales bacterium; assembly: GCA_046484145.1. Lineage (GTDB taxonomy): Bacteria > Bacteroidota > Bacteroidia > Bacteroidales > UBA7960 > PWND01. The sequence goes on along the minus strand of JAWOBS010000071.1, from coordinate 3,503 downwards.
TGTGATTATCACTTTGTTAGCGAACATAGCGGGATGAAAAATCTTAGAGATGAGGGCGAGGATAATAATAACATCTATTTTACAGGAAATGCACTGGTTGATAATCTTGAGTATTATTGGAACGAAATTCAGGAGTCTGATATCGTTAAGAAATTGAAAATAAAAGGCGATTATATTGTGGCCTTTTTCAGGCATAATGAGAATCTTGCCAATCTTGAAAGGATGACAGCCATTGTGGAAATGCTTAATCGCTTATCAGAAAAATGCACTGTAGTATGGCCTCTTAGTAAGGAAGGTAGAAACAGTATTGTTGGCTTTATGCTTGATAAAAAGATTAGTAAAAATATTATACTTACTGATACTTTTCCATATATTGAGTTTTTGTCACTGATGTATAATTCCAAAGCGATAATGGCTGATACAAGCGAAATACAGGAGGAAACGACCTACCTGGGAGTTCAGTGTATAAGTGTTAGAAAGTATACTGAAAGAATAGTTACTATTGATGTAGGAACAAATCAGCTTGTTGGCTTTGAAGCTGAAAGAGCCGAAAAAGTAGCTGAAGACATACTTGACGGCACCACCAAACCCGGTAGAATTCCGGAAATGTGGGACGGAAAAAGCGGCAAGAGAATAGCTGAAATAATTTTGGAAGATATTTTTCAATTGAAAGATGATTAAAAGGTATAAATTTAAGGTTTGGTTGTCGGGCAATTTTTTTTTAATTATAATATTATCAATTTAAAACAGCTTATTAATGCGCATATTTGTTGATCTGGGCCATCCTGCGCACGTTCATTATATTAAAAACTTTTACAGTATTATGAGCAAAAAAGGACATGAGTTCTTTGTATCAGCTCGTAATAAAGATTGTAATCATGCCCTGCTGCACTTCTTAAGAATTCCTTTTTTTAACAGGGGCAAAGGAGGCCGTAGCTTCTTTACAAAAGGTTTGTATCTGCTTAAAACAGATATTATTCTGTGCCGGCTGGCAAAAAGATTTAAGCCCGATGTCTTTATAAGCTTTAGCTCACCATATGCTGCACATGCTTCAGCTCTTTGCAGAACAACATCAATAGTGCTGGATGATACTGAGAAGAATCGTTTTACACAAATTGCCTATAGGCCGTTTACAAAAAAAATTCTTACACCGGATTGTTATCAGCAGGAAATCGGGAAAAAACAAGTGCGTTTTCCATCTTACCTGGAAATGCTTTATCTGCATCCTGAAAGATTTAAACCCAATCCCGCAATTATTAAAGAGCTTGGTGTTGCAGAAAATGAAAGGTATTTTATTTTAAGATTCGTGTCTTTAAGAGCAAGTCATGATATAGGCGACAAAGGAATCAGCAGGGAAAACAAAATAAAGCTAGTAAATATTCTTAAAAAATACGGAAAAGTCTTTATCTCTTCTGAAGACCCTGTTCCTTATGAGCTGTCTCAATATTCATTTCCATTATCGCCGGAGAAAATGCATCATGCTTTGAAATATGCACATCTTATTGTTGGCGAAAGTGCAACTATGACTTCCGAAGCTGCAGTTTTAGGAACGCCCGCCATTTACGTGAATAACGACGGAAGAGGTTATACCTCGGAGGAGGAAGTCAAATATGGGCTGGTTGCTAATTTTTCCGAATCTGATGAAGACCAGGAAAGAGTTCTTAAGAAAGCTGAAGAGGCCGCCGCTGACAAGGATTTTAAAAATAATTTAAAGGAGAATCACCTCCGGCTGCTTAAAGATAAAATAGACCTGACGCAATGGCTGGTTGATTATGTCGAAAATAAAGAGTTTAACAAATAAATTATTTAACAGATGAAAAAGATTACAGGATTTATTTTGATTATTTTGTTTGTTCTATTTGCAAAAGAAAAACTTAATGCCCAAATCATCTTATCCGATGAAGCTGAAATTTCTTTATTGACAGCATCTCCGGGTAATGAATTATACTCTGTGTTTGGACATAGCGCAGTTTGGATTCATGATCCTGTTACCGGCCTGGACAGAGTTTATAATTACGGAACTTTTGATTTTAACACGCCAAACTTTTATATAAAGTTTATCAGAGGAAAACTCCACTATATGCTTTCTGTTAGTTCTTCTTCCAGGTTTATACCGGAATATCATTTTGATGGAAGAGGCATTGTTCAGCAGGTTTTGAACCTTAAATATGACGAAAAACAGGCGATTTTTGATTTTTTACATGAAAACAGCAAACCCGAAAATAAATATTATTTATATGATTTCTTTTTTGACAACTGTGCTACCAGGATAAGGGACCTGTTTGATGATAATATTGAAATAGAGTGGCATGAATATCCTTATGATTTTGAGCGGAAAAACTTCAGGGAGCTGGTGGCTGATTATGTTGAGGATTTGCCCTGGGAGCACTTTGGAATTGATATAGCACTGGGATTGCCGGTTGAAAGGAAAGCTACTGCCTATGAGTATATGTTTTTGCCGGATCATATGTACACAGCTTTTGCAAATGCTAAAACAGCGGATGGCGAGCCCCTTGTTATAAATGAAGCAATTATACTTGAAGAAACACTGGAAGATAAAGAGCCGGGCGTATTTACTCCAAGGCTTGTGTTTTGGATAGTTTTTGCAGTGTTCTTTATTGGATTATTATTTGCAACAACAAGAAGATATTTTGCAAAGGCATGGATGATTATTTTGGGACTAATTGGTTTGTTTTTATTGCCCTTGTTCTTGTTTACAGATCATTCAACCTTTACACCTAACCTCAATCTTTTATGGGCTGTTCCATTTCATTTGGTTTTTGTGTTTTTCTCAAAAAAGAAATGGGGCCAAATGTATTTTAAAGTGGTCTTTTTTCTCACCTTAATAATGGCTGTAGGCTTTTTGTGGTTGCCGCAAACTTTTCATCCGGCAGTTTTTCCAATTCTTCTTACAAGCATTTTGTGCTCTGCTTACCTGGCAGTAAGGAATACAGAATAAACCTATTTCCATTCCAAGGTTTCAATGAAGTGCTCTATGTCTTCTTACTGGTTTTTTCGGATTTCCGGTTGCCTTAATGTTTCTCACACAGATCTTGGAATTTTATAATCAATTGGAACGCGGATGACACGGATTAGGCTGATTAGAACGGATTAGTGTTTTTCGAAAATCAGCAATAAACCAACTTCAATTACATAATAGAGGCATAAATTATTTTATACTGCAATTAAAAATCAGTGATTATCTGTCTAATCGGTGTCATCAGTGTGCTATTATAATTTACATAATATCTGCTCTGTTTATTTTGTTTTGACGAAAACAGAACAAATAAAATAATAATACATCCAATGCAGTAAGGAACACATAATAAACTTACTTCCACTCCAAGGTTTCGATGAGGTGCTCTATGTCTTCTTACTGGTTTTTTGGATTTCCGGTTGCCTTAATGTTTCTCTCACAGATCTTGGAATTTTATAATCAATTGGAACGCGGATGACACGGATTAGGCGGATTAGAACGGATTAGTGTTTTTCGAAAATCAGCA
>JAWOBS010000062.1:0-7550 GCA_046484145.1 Bacteroidales bacterium | reverse complement strand
ATTGCGATGAAAATGTTATCATACCTGCGGATTCAGGATCACAAAGACAGAATAACCTTTTACTCAAAAAGCAAAAACCACGCACTTCGCACAGAGGCATTTGCTGCCCTAATCAGATTGATGGAAAAGGATGATGTTCTAACTGCATTTATTAAACAAAAACACGACCTGTCATTGCTTGATATAAATGTTGTTATAAATGCTGTTTTAAAAAACTTCAAAACCAAAATAGATTATGAATCTCTCTTGAATTCAACTTTATTAAGAAAAATTATTATTGGTTCATTATTGGTAAAATATCGAAACCTCAATCAATATAACAAGCTTTTGCTTAATCATATCAAAAATGGAAACAGTAACATTAAAGGCAACCATTACATCTTGTTGAGAAACATTGTTTGGGATGCATTCCTTGAAACAGCAGATGAAAACGTCGCCTTAGAAGCGATAACTTCTCACTTAAATATTGAACCCGATGAGGTTAAGCAGGTTATTCTTGAAAAATCGTACAAGATTAAAGATAAGCGCTTAACAGAACTAATTTCAAACATAATAGAATCACTAACTCTAATAAATAAAGTTGAAGCTTTAAAAATATTGTTTAACACTGATGTTAACAGGTTTATAGATTTTAAATACTCTGAAAATACGGAAACAGTAAAAGCTTTTAATGAAGTGTCTGATATTAACATAAACTAAAAAAACAATGATTGTAATAAATATTTTCTTTGATATTTTTAATAACATCTTTTTGTACTACGCATTAGCTTTATTCTTTGCGTATATAATGATAGGAATATTGTCAACGTATGAGTTATCTGCGTATATTAAAAAAAACAAACACTTTAGATACAGTACAATAAGAACCTATAAAATCTTACCAACTGTTTCAATTATCGCTCCGGCCTATAATGAAGAAGCAAGCATTGTCGATAACATTCGCAGTTTGCTGTCACTACAATACCCCAAAGTAGAAGTAATAATAGTAAATGATGGAAGTATTGACAATAGCATGGAGAAAATTATAAAGAATTATGAATTGGAAAAAGTGGACTATGCATATAACTCAACTATTAAAACAGCAAGGATAAATGGAATATATAAGTCTTTAAACAATGCATATTCAAATCTCATTGTGATTGATAAAGAAAATGGTGGTAAGTCAGATGCATTAAATGCCGGAATAAATATTTCAAGATCAGACTTATTCCTTGCTATTGATGTTGATTGTATTATTGAACATGATGCCATTTTGCGTATGGTAAAGCCATTTCTTGAAGAAGACAATAAAAAAGTGATTGCTTCCGGAGGTGTAATACGAGTTGCCAATTCCTGTGAAGTTAAAGACGGAAGAATATTAAAGGTCAATTATCCCAAAAATATTTGGGCAAAATTCCAGGTTCTTGAGTATTTCAGAGCTTTCACACTTGGACGTATGGCATGGAGTAAAATAAATGGGCTATTAATAATTTCAGGAGCTTTCGGAATGTTTGACAAAAAAATTGTTCAGGCTGTTGGAGGCTACGATACTTCAACTGTTGGCGAAGACCTTGAGCTGATAGTCCGAATGAGAAAATACATGCACCGTGTAGAAAAGAAAAAATACAGAATTGCCTTCATTCCGGACCCATTGTGCTGGACAGAAGTGCCATCCAAGGTAAAATCATTATCCAGACAAAGAAACAGATGGACACGAGGCTCAATTGACACTATTAAAAAACATAAAAACATGTTTTTGAACCCGAAATATGGCAGAATTGGTTTAATAAGTTTTCCATACTGGGTGCTTTTTGAATGGTTTGCGCCAATACTTGAGACAATAGGTTTAATATATTTCATTGTAGCTCTTTCACTGGGCATGGTTAACTACCAGATATTTTTTCTCCTGTTGTTGTTTGTGTTTTCTTTTTCCCTGGTCTTTTCATCTTTTGCCGTATTTTATGAAACTTACCTTTTTAATAAATACAAAGGAGCCGGATTTCTTTTCAAAGCAATACTTATTGCAATGGCTGAAATGATAATATTTCATCCTATGAACGTATATTTTGCACTAAGAGGAAATTATGACTTTTTTATAAAACGAAACAAAAAAGAATGGGGAGTAATGACAAGAACAGCTTTTGACGCCAAGAAAACTTAATTGCAATATTTATACTAATTTAGGCAATGCTTTAATAATAAATTCGACATACTATGAATGACAATTGGAATAATAATTTTGCATTAAATATTCCTGTTATTGATCAGCAGCATAAAAAATTTTTTGAGTTGTTTGACAAAACAATGGAAGCAAAAGACATTGACAGCCCGGAACAAATGGAGGCAATAATCAGGGAACTTGAAGAATACCTGAAGTACCATTTCCAAACAGAAGAAAAACTAATGGAAGAATCCGGTTTTAATAACATTGAAAACCACAAAAATCAGCACAGGCTTTTTATAAAAAGAATAAATGAAATGAAGCTTGAACTTGATTATATGAATCCGTTGTTGTTTAATAAAATTTCTGTTTTTATTAAAAAATGGTTTATTGGCCACATTCTACAAAGTGACCAAGAATACAAAGATGCTGTGACAGATTACATCAGTAAAAATGAGTAAAAAATGAAAAAAACACTATTTATATTATTTGTCTTTGTTTTTTACTTCAACCAAACTCCGGCAAAAAGCATTAATGGCCATCCTGTTCCTTTTTCTACTGACTCAACACATATAACTGTTTGGAACGGAAGTGACTATGTGCCTGTGTTTCTAAAAGGAGTAAACCTGGGGATAGCCGTTCCCGGAACATTCCCCGGTGAACTGGCTGCCACAAGAGATCAATATTCAAGTTGGTTCGAAGACATTAAAGATGCGGGTTTTAACAACATAAGGCTTTATACTCTACATTATCCCCGTTTTTATGAAGTGCTGGATTCTTTTAATCTTGAAAATCCTCAAAATCCATTATTCTTTTTTCAAGGAGTTTGGCTAAACGAAGAGCTGCCAGGATATGAAAACGATTTATATTTCATGACAGACACTTTCAGGATTGAAATTGAGGAAAACATAGATTGTGTTCATGGCAACAAGTTTATCCCGGAACGACAAGGCAAAGCCTTTGGAGATTACACTCATGATGTGTCAAAGTGGTGCATGGGCTATATTATAGGAAGGGAAGTTCATCCCGGAGAAATACTTACAACAGACGACATACATCAAGAAGATAATAGTTTTGTGGGCGATCACTTTGCTATAACTGAAGCGAGTGCCTCTGAGGCTTGGTTTACATCTAATTTAAATCATCTTGTAAGTTACGAATATCAAAACTATCAAACTCAACGGCCGGTAGGTATCTCAAGCTGGCCTACTCTTGACCCTCTTGATCACCCCGAAGAGCCAAACACATACGAGGATACTGCATTTGTTGATTTGTCCAAAATACAACTCATGAATGCTCCTGCAGGGCTGTTTATAAGCTATCACGCTTATCCATATTATCCTGATTTCATAAGCCTACAGTCAGATTATCTCGAATATTACGATTATTATGGATCTAACAGTTATTTAGGTTACTTAACAGAACTTAAGGCTCACTATAATGACTTCCCTCTCATAATTGCAGAATACGGTGCGCCTTCAAGCTGGGGAATAGCTCACTACGCCACATCCGGAATGAATCACGGAGGGTTCGACGAATACAATCAGGGAGAAACAAATATACGAATGCTAAAAACTATTCGCGACAGTCAGTGCGGAGGTGGTATGCAGTTTGCCTGGATTGATGAGTGGTTTAAAAGAACATGGGTAACCGATCCTATTGATTATGACCCCGATAGTAGAATATTATGGCACAATATTTCAGCAGCCGAACAAAATTATGGCCTGCTAAAATTCGAGAAAACTGATAGCTTTACCAGTCTGAAACAATTTGATGAACCATCGGACATTACTGAGATTAAAGCTAAGGCAAACTATGCTTTTTTGGAGCTGGAAATAGGTCTGCAAGATCCCCTGCCAATCCCGGATAATCTCTGGGTTACTTTTGACACATATGCTGAAGAACTTGGCGAATCACAACTACCCGGAGGGATCGAAATTCCATCACGTGCCGAGTTTGCACTTCAGCTTACAAATTACTCTGCTAAGCTTTATGTTACTGAAGCCTATGATATTTATGGCATTTGGCATGGAATATCCGGCGATGAACAACTATTTCAATCTGTTGTAAGTGATGGTGCTCCATGGTATATTGTAAGATGGAAAAACAACTACAGCCACTCAGACGTTCAGTATATAGGAAATTTGCAGTATAATTACGACTTTCAAAACCCATCATCAAAAGATGCTGTAACATTATCTGATGATAAAATTGAAATAAAAATTCCATGGTCATTGCTGAATGTAGTTGCCCCTGACAAACGAAAAGTCCTGCATGACGACAAAAACACAACATTGACGGAAGACACTATTTCTGATGGATTCAGAATAGCTGTTTACTATAATTCACAATGGTTCGACACAGAACAACGTTTTGCCTGGGATACATGGGATGTTATTAATAATGAAACTATTGTTGAAACAAAAAAAACATCATTCTGGGTTATGAAAGACAGATTGCCTGAATTCAATACACCGGCAATAGCAGTTCGAGACAGTTTCTATTTTGATAATGAATCGTATCCGCTCTTTGTAAGTGCGAACGAAGGCTTACTTAGTAATGATTTTGATTTGGATGGAGACTTTATGATCAGTTTATTAACACAAAAACCTGAAAACGGAGATGTGATATTATATAATGATGGCTCATTTTCGTATCAGCCCAATGAGGCTTTTAACGGAACAGACGTTTTTAAGTATTGCATTTTTGACGGCAATAGTCTGTCGGAAACAAACTATGTGGTAATTGATGTTAAAGGAAACACAACGGGTATTCCGGATGCAATTGTAAATATGGACGAATATATAAAGGTTTATCCCAATCCTGCTTCAAATATTGTAACTGTTGAAACAGATATTGTCTTTGATGAAATACTATTCTTCAATGCATCAGGCCAATTAATAAAAAAGATTGACCCGAGCCAAAATACTCATACCTTTAATATTTATAATGAAAAACCGGGAGTCTTTTTACTTGTTGCTAAACTCAATAACAGGCATATTACAAAAAAAATAATTAAGAGATAAATTATTTTATTCATTAGCAGAAATTTTTATTCCTTGCAAACAGAGCATATAAAACCGGTTCTTGTTAATACAAATGCCTTGTTGAGGCGGATGGAAGATCACAATTAACAACTCAAATAAGCTTAAGTCCTTGCAAGTTATGATTTACAGCTTTTTATTGTAATAATAAATTTTTCTAAAACCTTGTGTTTACCACATTTTGTTGCTCTGATCCAAAAGTATATATTAAGCCTATAATCCCATAAGCCTGATAAGTAGTAGCCTGTCGTCGCTGTTGGAGTAAAACTTCCTCTAATGACATATCTCCTTTTGGTATGGAAACCAGATCATTAACAAAATCAAAATTTCCTGAAAGGCTTAAAGAAAAACCTTTAAAAAGCCTTAAATTCAGGGTGGTAAAAAACTCAACCCTATTTGCATTAAAATCATGAAAATAATGAGAGCCTTTTAAACCTGCAAGAACAGAACCCCATGTTTGCTGATAGGAAACTGAAGCACGGATACTCTGTACAAATAAATTCTCTCTTAGCTTACCAAAAATTGTTTCTTCTATGTAGTCATTATAGGAATAACCCATCTTATAAGCAACAGTAATTGCTCTCCTGGTGGCTTCTTTATAAGGAAAAATGCTATACTCAAAGCCCGGCCCAACATCAACATTAAAATCCATATTGTGAAAAGTACTTGACAACATATTGCTGAAAAGTCCTACAGACCAATGTTGATTCAAGCTCATTATAGCATATCCATCAAATCCATCACGACGAGTTCTGCTGGATATAATTGTATCTTCGGTCATGAAATTTCTCACATTATAATTAAAGTAAGGCCTTAAGCGAATCTTCCAATCATCAGATACCTTGTCAGCATAAACGCCATATCGGGCATTAAAAGCATTATGAGATTTTTCCATCGAAAAGTTTGCACCTCCGTAAATCTGAAAAACCCAATGATTCCAGGGATCATCAAATTCAACCCTCTCTATCTCATCATCATCGGTATATATAACAGTAAACAAATCAGCTAAATCAGTATCGGCCAAAAAGGGGCCAAGTCCAAGTTTTATCCGCTCAACAAGTCCTTCCCTAATTTCATGAATCGTACTTGAGCCTGAAGCCCAGTATGTTATGCCATGCTCAATTCCTTCGAACCTCCTGTTTCCAGAAAAGAAAATAATGTAGTTTTCTCCGCTAATCCCCGATCTTTGGGTCGTTATTTTAATATGAACATCTGCCAATTCCTTGTCTCTAACATAGTTTACAAAAAAAATGGAGTTACGAATAAAATCTTTATCACATGGATTACAATCCAGAAAAACGGAAATAAAACTATTCCTGCTTTCTACATGGTAATCTTCAACTTCCTGAGATAAAACAATATTGGAGGATGTTACAGTATAAATAAATAATGCAATTAACAAAAGGAATCTCATAATTTATTAGTTTATACAAAGATAACTATAAGAAAGATTTATGATGAATATATCCGGCCAATAATATCAAAAGAAAGGTGGTAATTTAATCATAGCGAAAATGATTAATCTTTAAAATATGTTACTAAATATACTGAGAGAATCAAATTAAAATGCCACAAAAATAACAACTCAACAACACTGCCTTTCTTTGTTTAAACAAGGAAAATCCTTTGTCTTGTTTTGCAATAAGACATTAAAAATTGTTCTTCCTAAATAAAATTTCTGAAATAGATTTCTCAGCAAAAAAACCGTAGGTACTCGATTCCAGGGGTATAAAATTTTTATAACTTTTTTTGTTTAAAAAATACAGCATATTTCATGAGAAATAAGTAAATTTACTTCCCAAAAAAACTATGCTTCTTATAGGTATCGCCGGGGGTTCTGGTTGCGGAAAATCAACAGTAGTCAAAAAGATCGTTAAAAAGCTTTCCAAAGACAGTGTTTGCGTTATCTCGCAGGATTCTTATTATAAAGACCTGGGACATCTTAGCCCCGAAGATAAGTTAAAGATTAACTTTGACCATCCCAGCGCAATTGAGTTCAGCCTTTTAGTTCAGCATCTTAAAATGCTTAAAGAGGGGAAATCTATTGAAATGCCGGTTTATTCTTATGTTACCTGCGCCCGGTCAAATGAAACAATCACTATAAATCCCTGTAATGTTATTATCGTTGAGGGCATTCTCATTTTTAACAAAGCAAAAATGAGAGAGTTGATGGATATAAAAATATTTGTGGATGCCGATGCCGACGACAGGCTAATGAGGGTTATTAAAAGAGACATCGAAGAAAGAGCAAGAAATTTCACAGAGGTTTTAAGTCATTATGAAACTTACGTTAAAAAGATGCACCTGCAATTTATTGAGCATACAAAACGCTATGACGATATGATTATTGCACAAGGTGGAGAAAA
>JAWOBS010000353.1:0-12033 GCA_046484145.1 Bacteroidales bacterium | reverse complement strand
TATAATTGTCAGATTGCAGGGCACAAACGCTGAAGAAGCAAAAGAGATAATAGATAACTCGGGCTTAAAGGTAAAATCTGCTATTCTGCTTAAAGAAGCGGCAGAATTAGTAAATAAAGCTATTTAGGATTATCACTTTTTATCTATCGACTCGAATATAGAATTATTTGAAATAAAATTAGGAACAATTTCCTTCATCTTTTTCACGATATTAAAATCGTCGCTGGTTTTTGACAGTAGCATTAATTGCTCAACATTTTCTTTGACTTTTTCAAAAGGATGTTTTTGAGTTTTTGCAATCATAATCCTTGGATGATGAGTTGGGATAGTATTTTCAGCAGTATTTAGTAGCTCTTCATAAAGCTTTTCACCAGCCCTGAGGCCGGTAAATATAATTTCAATATCCTTTCCGGGTTCAAGTCCGGACAGTTTTATAATCTTTTCTGCCAGATCAATAATCTTCACAGATTCTCCCATATCAAAAATAAAAATCTCTCCCCCCTTACCCATAGCACCGGCTTCAAGTACGAGCTGGCAGGCCTCCGGTATTGTCATGAAATACCTGGTAACCTCCGGATGTGTGATTGTGACAGGTCCGCCTTTTTCAATTTGCTTCTTAAATAAAGGAATCACTGAGCCATTACTACCTAATACATTACCAAAGCGCGTTGTTATAAACTTTGTTTTATTGTAAGAATTTAAGCCCTGGATATACATTTCAGCAATTCTTTTTGATGCTCCCATGACATTTGTCGGATTAACAGCTTTATCCGTAGAAACCATCACAAACTTTTTAACTTCATACTTCATCGAATAATCTGCTAAAATCTTAGTTCCGGCAACATTTGCCCATATTGCCTCATAAGCGTTTGTTTCCATTAAAGGAACATGCTTGTAAGCTGCAGCATGAAATACTATTTCGGGATTATATTTCTCAAAAAGATAATTTATCCTGTTTTCATCTCTAATATCTCCAATGACGAAATGAACATCAATATGTGGGTAATTAGTAATAAACTCTGCCTCCAGGTGAAACATCGGAGTTTCGCCCTGGTCAATTAAAACAAGTTTTTTTGCGTTAAAGGCTGCTATCTGGGATGCAAGTTCACTACCTATTGAGCCGGCGGCACCCGTAACAAATATGGTTTTGCCTGATAGCTGCTTAATAATATTTTCTGTTTCAAGGTGAATCTCATCTCTTTCGAGTAAATCCTCAATCTTTACGTCTTTTATCTGCCTAAAGCTTAACTCTCCTTTTATCCATTTAGCAACCGGGGGCACATTTAATATCTTCACATCGTAATTCAATGCCACCTCAATAATATTTTTCTTCTTCACGGGTGGAAAATGCTGTATTGCGAGAATTAATCTGGATATTTTCCCTTGTTCTAACAATCTTTCAAGCTTATCACCACTTACAATCTTAACACCTTCAAGTTTTTTGCCAACTTTGTTAGGGTTATCATCAATAAATGTCATTACATTATATTGCACCAGGGGATCACTGTCCATCGCCCTTTTAGCAATAATACCTGCTTCTCCTGCTCCATAAATAGCAACATTTATTATCGATTTTCCACTATATGCAAAATCCATATACATCACTTTTATTAGCAAGCGATAACTTACAAGAGAGAAAATACATGTAATGTAATCTATTATTATTATTGAAAAAGGTATAATGTGTTTGCCATTAACTAAAAAATAAGAAACAAAATTTGTAAGGCTGAACACTATACTCCCAACACTTATTGAAATGAAAATCAGAACCACATCACTTGTATTGGTATACCTGATAATACCCGCATATATCTTTGCAAAATAGAAAACTAAAGCTCTTATTAAAAGAACATAACCAAGTACAAAATGAAAATCTGATAATATATTTGGAGGTATAGAAAAGTTAAAGCGCAGATAATACGATAATATTAATGAGAACCCGCAAATAAACAGGTCCATTGAAAAAACAACCCATCTGGGTAGACTGCCTTTAACCAAAAACATAATTCTAAATTTATAATAAATTTATAGACAAAAATAACATTTAAAAAGCTTTGTAATCTTTATTTTTTAATTTTGTTGACAATAAATTACTTATTTTCTATTATTAATTAGTTAAAAGCATTTTATATTATGAAAACCACTATATTTAAAGACAAGCATGAAGCTCTTGGAGGCAAAATGGTTGATTTTGCAGGATTTTTTATGCCGGTTCAGTTTGAAGGCATAAATGTTGAACATGAAACTGTAAGAAAAGCACTGGGATTGTTTGACGTGTCTCATATGGGTGAATTCTGGATTAAGGGGCCAAAAGCTTTTGAATTATCTCAAAAAATTAGCTCAAATGATGTTGCAGCTCTTACCGATGGGAAGGTTCAGTATAATTGCTTCCCTAATGACAAAGGAGGTATTGTTGATGATTTTTTAATTTACAGATTTAATGAAAATAAATATCTGCTTGTTGTAAATGCTGCCAATATTGAGAAAGACTGGGAATGGGTTGAAAAGCAAAACAAAAGCATTGGTGCCGATATTGAGAATGTATCAGATGATATTTCTCAGCTTGCAGTTCAGGGCCCACTAGCACTTAAAGCAATGCAAAAGCTTACTGACGAGAATGTGGTAGATATGGAGTTTTATACATTTAAGGAATTGAAATTTGCAGGTGTTGATAATGTAATTTTCTCAACAACAGGTTATACAGGCTCCGGTGGCTGTGAAATATATTTTCCCAATAGTGCCGGAATCGAAATTTTTGATGCAGTTATGGAAGCAGGGAAAGAATTTGGTATTAAGCCCATTGGACTGGCAGCAAGGGATACATTGAGATTAGAAATGGGATTTTGCCTGTATGGAAATGATATTAATGAAACAACTTCGCCTATAGAAGCAAAATTAGGTTGGATTACAAAATTTGTTGATGGTAATAATTTCATTAACAGGGAAAATTTGGAAAAACAAAAAGCAGAGGGTGCTAAAAGGAAGCTTGTCGGATTTGAAATGATAGATAAAGGAATTCCCCGCCAGCACTACCCTATCGTTGATGAGAACGGAGAACAAATTGGTGAAGTAACATCCGGCACTATGTCTCCATCACTTAAAAAGCCTATCGGCATGGGATATGTAAAAAGTGAATATTCAAAATCTGATAGCGAAATTTTTATCAATATCAGGAATAAAACATTGAAAGCTAAAGTTGTAAAATTGCCTTTTTATAAAGCTTAAATTATTTGCAATTTCAGGTCAAAACCACTTATATTGTAAAATTCGCTAATAATTGATTTTTGCATTTAAGTGGTTTTGTTTTTTTATACTGTGATATAATACATACTTTGTTTTACGTTTTTTTAATAATAGCATAGATATCTGTTCAGTTTTTTATGAGTATCTTTATATAATTGCATAGAATTATGGTGAAAAAGAAACAGACATTATATACATATCGCTTTTATTTATAAAAAATTAATAATAATGAAGATTCGTTTAATAAAAAGTTCTCTTGTTTTAATATTAACATTGGTAATTATTGTTGCTCCGCAGATCAATGCCTTTTCATTTGGTTTCTTTGCACACAGAAAAATTAACCGCATGGCATTATTTACCTTGCCGGCAGAAATGGTAGGTTTCTTTAAAAATCATATTGAATATTTAACTGAGCAAAGCATACAGCCTGACAAACTTGCACATGCTATTCCCGGTGAAGCTCCAAGGCATTATATAGATATAGATCATTTCGGAGATGATCCTTTTGAAGTTGTACCCAAACATTGGAATGATGCTGTAGAAAAGTTTACCGAAGACACATTACAAGAACATGGTGTTCTGCCCTGGCACATTAATATTATGATGTATCGGTTAACTGCTGCTTTTGAATCCGGAAATATAGATAGAATTCTCTACAATACTGCACATATTGGACATTATGTTGCTGATGCATGTACACCCTTACATACAACTAAACATTACAATGGAAGGACACCGGATGAAAGAGGTATTCATGCTTTATGGGAAAGCCGTTTGCCGGAACTCTATGCAGATGATTTCTCTTATTTTGTTGGAAAGGCCGAATACCTTGAAAATCCAATGGAAAGAGCCTGGGAGCTTGTTGAGATCAGCCATTTAAAAGTTGATACTATTTATGATGTTTTTACCCGCTTAAGAGAGGAGTTTAGTGATGACAGGATTTTTTCTCACGAATCAAGAGGACGGTCAAATATGAGAGTATTCTCTCGTGATTTTTCGAAAGCATTCAATGACGAAATGGATGATATGGTGGCAAGGCAAATGAGACTTGCTGTCAAAAGTGTCGGTGATTTCTGGTATACAGCATGGGTAAATGCCGGACAACCCAACCTTTCTAAACTAGGTGATAAAATAAGCGAATCACACATTAAAGAATTAGAAGAACAAAGAAAAGAAATACAAGAATCTGATAGCAATAAGGATGACAGGCACGATGACTTCTAACAACGGATTCTAATTAATATTAAACTTATTCTTCCTTTTTTCTCATACTTATAAAAATATACCTGCCAAAGTAAAAAATCATAATTGGCAAGATTATTAAAGAAGGAATCAATGTTATGAGAATATAAATATAATATGATGAAGCACTAAACATTGTTAATGGAATAGCTAAAAATAATAATTGTGATATACTAAACAGCCAATAACCAATTTTTGAGCCTTTTAAAGTAAAAATAAATCCTGCTATTCCTATAATAGGTAAAACCATTAATAATACAATAAATATAGGATGCAAACTATTAGTCATAATCTTTGTAGCAAACACCATAAGGCTTAAAGAAGGTATAGAATTAAATAAATCAGGTGAAAAAGCAGAAATATTTGTAAAAACCCCAACTAAAAAATGAATAAACAGTAATGCATATACCAGCACATTGATAACAGCAATTATAGCAGGCCTTTGAATGGCTTTATCCAATTTTTCTAATTTCTCGTTTTCCATGTTTTTATCAATAGTTAATAGGTTTTCCATATTTATGGTTTTTAACAGTAATGTAAAAAGGACTTCAAAAACCAAAAATACTTCCTATTTTTAAGATTATTATACGTATTTCACGGGTTTTTTATGAGTTAAAAACCGAATTGCCTTATGAATTTCTTTATATAATATTTTGTCATTGTCAACAAAAGATATTGTATTCCTAAGGTCTTTCAATAATTCTTCCAACACCTTGGACGTTTTTGCCGGACGTCTGAATTCAAAAGCCTGTCCAGCATTAAAAAGCTCTATGGCCAATAATTTCTCAATATTATTAACTATTTTTAAAGTCTTAACGGCAGCATTTGCGCCCATACTAACATGATCTTCCTGGCCTTGTGAGCTTTCAATAGAATCTACAGATGCGGGAGTACATAATTGCTTATTTTGGCTGACAATAGAAGCGGCTGTATATTGTGGTATCATAAAGCCGGAGTTTAAACCCGGATTAGCAACCAAAAATGAAGGCAAAGCTCTCTCCCCTGATATAAGCCGGTAAACACGCCTTTCAGAAATATTTCCCAGCTCAGCTAAGGCTATCCCCAAAAAGTCCATGGCTATTGCAATAGGCTGGCCGTGAAAATTACCCGCTGAAATAATTTTATCGCTTTCCGGAAATATGGTTGGATTATCGGTAACTGCATTTATCTCATTTGTAACTACATCAGTAACATACTTTATTGCATCTTTGCTTGCTCCGTGCACTTGTGGCATACATCTGAAAGAATACGGATCCTGAACATGCTTTTTAGGCCTGCTGATCATTTCACTGCCATCTAAAAGCTTTCTGATGTTTTTTGCTGTCTCAATCTGGCCTGCATGATGACGCACCTGGTGAACATCATCATCAAAAGGTTCAATTCTGCCATCAAATGCATCTAATGATAAAGCACCGGCTATATCTGCCCATTTACTGATTCTTTTGGCTTTCAACAAACAAAAAACAGCATATGCAGACATAAACTGTGTGCCATTTAAAAGTGCCAGGCCTTCTTTCGAAGCCAGTTTTATTGGCTCCCAATCAAAGATTTTCAAAACATCATTTGCTTCCTGTATTTCACCTTTATAAATAAGCTGTCCCATGCCAATTAAGGGCAAACTCAAATGAGCAAGAGGACAAAGATCACCACTTGCACCTAATGAGCCTTGTTCGTATACTACCGGAATAAGATCGTTATTAAAAAAGTCTGTCAACCTCCTAACTGTCTCAAGCTGAACACCTGATTTACCATATGAAAGTGATTGTATTTTTAAAAGTAGCATTATCTTAATAATCTCTTTATCAACAATTTCGCCAACACCACAAGCATGAGACATCATAAGGTTTTTTTGCAACTGGCCAAGGTCTCTTTCACTGATCGAGTGATTGCATAGAGAGCCAAAACCGGTGGTAACACCATAAACCGGTTCTTTTTGATTAGCTATTTTTTTATCAAGGTATTCTCTGCAATTTATAATCAACTGCTCTGATTCCTGAGATATCTTCAGTTTTTTCCCTTTTTCAAGTATTTCCTCAATAATCTCTAAAGTAAGATTATCAGAACTTATATGATGATATTCCATAGTGGTTAAATTTATATTATTTAAATACTGATGTATAACAAAGGCCTACTTCTTAATTACTTTAATTACTTTAATTGCTTCAGCAATTTCAAAAGTGTTTTGCTCGCCGGTGTTCATGTTTTTTAGTGATATCTTTTTATTCTTTATTTCTTCCTCGCCTGCCATTAAAACAAATGGGATTCTATTTTTGGATGCATACTGCATCTGCTTTTTCATTTTAGCAGCTTCGGGATATATCATGCAATTGATTTGCTCTTGCCGCAATTTGTCGAGAACACTCAACGCGTATTCAAGCTCATTATCACCAAAATTTACTGCCATAACTTGGGAGTATATTCCTGTTTGATCAGGAAACCTACCCAGTTCATTCAATACATCATATATTCTGTCAGCACCAAAAGATATACCCACACCTGAGACATTGGGCAAACCAAATATTCCTGTTAAATCATCATATCTTCCACCACCACTTATGCTTCCCATTTTAACATCAACGGCCTTCACTTCAATTATTGCACCTGTATAATAATTCAATCCCCTGGCTAATGTCAGGTCTAAATTAACCGGACATTTTATTTTCATTTTCTTTATAATACCAAAGAATTCAGCAATTTCAGAAATACCTTTAGTGCCAATTTCCGAAGTTTGTAATATACTGCTAAGCTTTTCAAGTTTTTCCTCATTGCTGCCTTCAAGTAATAAAATCGGCTCAAGTTTATTAATTTTATCATCTGATAATCCTTTGGATGACAGCTCAGCTTTAACATTATCCAGCCCAATCTTATCTAATTTGTCGATAGCAATAGTAATGTCTATTATTTTGTCGGCCTCTCCAATATATTCAGCAATACCGCTAAGAATTTTTCTGTTATTAATTTGAATTACAACATTAACATCCAGTCGGTTAAAGATATTTTCCACAATTTGAATAAGTTCAGCTTCATTTAGTAGTGAGTCGCTGCCAATCACATCAACATCACATTGAAAAAACTCACGATATCTGCCTTTTTGAGGTTTATCTGCACGCCATACGGGCTGTATCTGGTATCTTTTAAAAGGAAAACTGATTTCATGCTGATATTGCACAACATATCTGGCAAAAGGTACGGTTAAATCATACCTCAAAGCTTTTTCAGTTATTTGCGGAGATACTTTATTAGAATCTCCGGCACTTAAATCTTCAGGATTTGCTTTTTTTAGAAAGTCCCCGGAGTTTAATATCCTGAAAATCAACCTATCACCTTCCTCTCCGTACTTTCCCATAAGCGTCGACAGGTTTTCCATGGAAGGAGTTTCTATCGGGCTATATCCGTAAAGCTGAAAAACTTCTTTTATATTATCAAAAATATAGTTTCTTCTTGCTATCTCAATAGGTGAGAAATCTCTTGTTCCCTTCGGAATGCCGGGTTTATCTTTTGCCATAATTAAATATTGTTTTTGATTGGCAAAAATAAGTTTTTTGCTTGAATTCAGAGGCTTTTATAAAGGATTTTAAGTAAAAGAAATAGTATTTAGCCTTTAATAACAGCCAAAGGTGCTAATTCTACCAATATATCAACCAGATCTTCCTGGTTTTTCATTACAAGGTCAATGCTTTTATATGCGCTTGACGCTTCATCCAAATCTTTTTGACTTTTTATAGAATGAATAATGTCTTTTGCTTTTAACAACTCAATTTCTTTATTTAAGTCAAGGCTTCTAATTGCTTGTTTTCTTCCCATCACTCTTCCTGCGCCATGTGAGCAGCTTTCAAAGCTATCTTTATTGCCTTTCCCTCTAACAATAAAGCTATTTGTGCCCTGGCTGCCGGGTATAATTCCAATAGTATTTTTATCTGCCTTGGTTGCTCCTTTCCTGTGAATAATTACTTCCCTCCCAAAATGATTCTCCCCGGCTGCATAATTGTGTGCAATATTTATCATTGGTGCAAATTTTACTTCTGATTTAAAATGATTACCAAAGATTTGCATAATCTTACTAAGCATAAGTTTTCTGTTAGAAAAAGCAAAATCGACACAGTAGTTCATCTCGTTAATATACATTTTGCCTTCTTCGGAATCCCTTTCAAGATAAGCTAACTGATGAGATTTGGGTATTGGCTCCTTTCTTTTTTCATTCTTTGCTACTGCAAGTCTGTTATAATAATCTGCAACTTGTTTTCCTATATTTCTGCTGCCTGAATGCAGCATTATCCAGATTAGCCCATCACTGCCTTTTTGTATTTCAATAAAATGATTACCACCTCCCAGGGTACCAATTTGTCTTCTTGCACTTTGATATTCACGTCCTACAACAGGCATTTCATCAACATTATAACCTTCCGGCATTAATGAGTCATCTTGTGGTATTTTATGATGTTTGAACCCAAGTGGAACAACTTCTTTGATATCGGCGAGTATTCTTTTGATAGTTTGCTTATCAATTTCGGGCAATGAAGTTTGTATTGCACACATTCCGCAACCAATATCCACTCCGACAGCATTTGGAATTATTACATCTTTCGTTGCCAGGATTCCCCCAATAGGCATACCAAATCCCTGGTGGCAATCTGGCATAAGCGCAATATGCTTAAAAGCAAAAGGATGGTTAGCAAGGTTTTTCGCTTGTTCTAAAGCGCCTTCCTCTATATCCGAAAGCCAAAGCTTAATAGGTATTCTTTCTGTTGTGATTTCTGATATCATTGAAAGACTATCTCTATGTTTTGCTCCAATTTTATAATTGGGAAAAAGCTATCAATCAGCTTTTAACTTTCTGTATTTAATTCTTTTTGGAACTAAATCTCCTAATCTCTTTTTACGGTTTTCCTCATACTCTGAATAAGTACCTTCGAAGGAAACAACATTAGAGTCGCCTTCAAAGGCGATAATATGCGTAGCAATCCTATCAAGAAACCACCTGTCGTGGGTAATTATTACAGCACAGCCGGCAAAACTTTCAAGTCCTTCTTCCAGTGCCCTGAGGGTATTAACATCTATATCATTTGTTGGCTCATCAAGTAAAAGCACATTTGCTTCACTTTTAAGAGTCATCGCCAGGTGTAACCTGTTCCTTTCACCGCCTGAAAGCACGCCACACTTTTTTCCCTGATCAACACCACTAAAATTAAATCTTGCAACATAAGCACGGCTGTTCATTTGCCTTCCTTCAAGGTTAATCAAATCATTTCCGCCGGAAATAACTTCCCATACTGTTTTTTCCGGATCAATATCGACATGCGCCTGATCCACATATCCTAGTTTTACAGAATCACCAATTGTAATTGCTCCGGAATCAGGATTTTCCATTCCCATTATCATTCTGAACAAAGTTGTTTTTCCTGCACCATTCGGGCCTATTATACCAACAATACCGGCCGGTGGCAGAGAAAAACTAAAGTCTTCAAAAAGGATATTATTACCAAATGCTTTACTGACATTATCGGCTTCAATTACCTTTGAGCCAAGCCTCGGCCCATTGGGTATAAATATCTCAAGTTTTTCTTCCTTTTGTTTTACATCTTCATTCAACATTTTGTCATATGCACCCAGCCTTGCCTTTGCCTTAGCGTGTCGCCCTTTAGGACTCATTCTCACCCACTCAAGTTCGCGCTCCAGTGTTTTCCTGCGCTTACTTTCGGTTTTTTCTTCCATTTCGAGGCGTTTAGACTTTTGTTCAAGCCATGAGGAATAATTTCCTTTCCACGGAATACCCTCACCCCTGTCTAATTCTAATATCCAGCCGGCCACATTATCAAGAAAATATCTATCATGTGTAATTGCAATAACTGTCCCTTTATACTGCTGCAGATGATGTTCAAGCCATTCAACACTTTCGGCATCAAGGTGGTTTGTAGGCTCATCAAGCAGCAAAACCTCCGGCTCCTGTAGTAATAAGCGGCATAATGCAACCCGTCGTCTTTCTCCTCCGCTGAGGTGCGCAACTTTTTCTTCCGGTGCCGGACATCTAAGAGCATCCATTGCCCGTTCAAGCTTGCTGTCTAATTCCCATCCGTTATATTGCTCAATTAAATCGGATAATTCACCTTGTCTTTCTATTAACTTATTCATCTCATCATCACTCATTGGCTCAGCAAATTTCAAATTTACTTCCTCATATTCTTTGAGAATATTTACGATTTCCTGCACACCTTCTTCTACAACCTCTTTTACAGTTTTATTACTGTTGAGCAATGGCTCCTGTGGCAAATAGCCGACTGAATATCCCGGAGAAAATACAACTTCTCCGTCAAAGGATTTTTCTTCGCCGGCGATTATTCTCATTAAGGTAGATTTACCGGATCCATTAAGGCCAATTATTCCAATTTTAGCTCCATAGAAAAATGATAAATATATATCATTCAATACTTTTTTTGAAGGCGGGAAAACTTTAGTGACTCCAACCATGGAAAAAATTATCTTCTTATCATCTGTCATAATTATATCTGGTTTTATATTTCTTTTAAGATTAGCAAATATCGGAATTTTGAATGAAGAAATATAATTATTATAGTAAATGAGTTTATGGTATTTAAATATAAAATATCAGCCGTTTACTCTCAACTCAGGTAGAAATAAAGGAAAACAAGTGGAATAATTATACCGGGTATCGTAAACCAGATACCTCTTCTTTTAAAACTGTTCTTTCCTCGAAGAATATACAATCCGGTAAATGCAAATATAATGAGGCTTGCGGCAAAGATATCAGAAAAATATGTCCATAGCTTTTTAGGAGTATTATAGTGCAGAAAATTGAATTGATATAATAATGGAATTCTTCGTGTAATTTCAAGATAACCTTCTCCTGTTGTTGTGTTAACTTCAACAACTCTGCCCCTGTCATATTTACCCTTGTCAAAATATATCACAAAATTATCAGCTATTACCCTTAGGTTTCTGTACTCCTGGGTTATCTCAAGCTGGTCAAGAAAAAACTGCGCATGATCATCTTTGTTTTTAAAATCCTTTTCAGTGGTATTTAACTGAAAGTGGTCTTTGGTAATAATATAATTCACATTCCACTGATGTTTATGGTTGAGAACGATACCGGAAATTCCGTAAATTATCAGCATTCCAACAAAGAAATATCCAAGGTCTCGATGGACAGCACGGTTGATTTTTCTTAATTTCATTTTTCAAATAATCTAGTTAGAAATTATTTGCAAAAATAAAAAACCGCAGCAAATTATACTGCGGTTCTTTAATAAAATAAATAATAAATCCTCAATTAAACTATATCCATTCAAATGAAACAAGTTCAATGATAAATTTAACCTGGTCTTTTTGTTGTTCTTCAACTTCTTCTTCATGCTCGCAATCATGGTCATGCACATGCTCTTCAGCTTTTTCTTCATGATCACAATCTTCATCATGCATATGTTCTTCATCAATTTTTTCAGAAACCTTTTCAGCAAATACAAGATTGAAGAACAACAATGGCAATGGCTGATTGACGGGCAGGGTGAAGTTGTATTTTCTAACTATTTTGAC
>JAWOBS010000275.1:0-5641 GCA_046484145.1 Bacteroidales bacterium | reverse complement strand
TAACAGGCAAGCGCGGATGGGAAAAGCCGCTTACAAAATAATAAAGAGGCAGTTCTTCGTTTTGTATGATATTTAGATCATCCGGAGAAACCACCTCTTTATATCTTTCAGCTAGCTTTAAAAGTTTTCTTTCAAGATAAGCTATATTGTAACACATCGTTTATAATCTAATCAAGATACTCTTTTTTCCATTGCGGGTATTTTTCGCCGCATTCAAGTATCACATTGTAAAAAGTTCTTGCCCAGTGATTGCGCAAACCAAAGCCACCGGTTTCACCCGACATTTTTTCTTTGAATAAGATTTCTTTAGAAGCAATGTCGAAAAAGGTAACATACATAGTTCCTGTTTCTTCCGTTTTGTTAAATGACTCAATAATAAAAACCAAACCGATTCCGCTTTTGTCAGTGTCATATTCACTGATAATCTGCTGTACTTTATCTTCAGGAAGCTCGTGAGTTTCCCAACTGTCAAGCACCAAGTCGTCAGGGTCAACATCTTCATTTCTTTCAGTAACGATGCTTAGGTCGTAATCTACTTTTCTTTTTCTGAAATGCTTTTTTATATCATATTTGTTTTGTTCTCTTAAAACAAGATTGTTCCATGAACGGAAAAGCTTGTCAACGATTTGATCCGGATTGCTAAATCCGTCATGGCCTATCATTTTCGAATGTGAAAAGTCAAGCCCAAACCACACTATTTCTTTATCAACAAAAACGTTTTCAACAGTTTGCGATTTTATGAGCTGAGGCAATGCAAACAAAACCAATGTAATCATTAGTAATTTCTTCATATTCTGTGTTTTTTTAAAAGTTAATTAATTCATTTTTAAGCGCATAACGTTTGCAAACTTAAAAAAATTTTGTGGCATTAAAAAAGAGAAATAATTAAATGTTGGTTAGAACGCTTTTGTTGTTAACTTTTTTGTGTTTTTTATTGCTGATTATCTCTTTTCATTTCTTCCTGTTTAAGAGAAAGGTCTTCTATTGTTTGGCGCATTTCTTCTTCTTTTCTTCGCATTTCTTCTGCTTGTTCTTCTGATTTCTTTAACAAATAAGCAGTTTGAAGGTTTGTTTTAACAGAGGATATAGCTCCTGCAATATCTTCAGAAACATTATCAATAAACTCTAGGTGGTGCTTATCAAAATTATAAAAGGATGCTATTTCTATTACGCCAATGATTATATCATTAACAACAAGCGGGGTAATGTAAAGATATCCAGGACTGGCTTCCCCCAGCCCGGATGTTATTTCCAGGTAAGAGTCTGGTATGTTTTTAAGATATTTAGGTTTTTTTTCTAAAAAACAAGCACCTACGAGAGTTTCACCAAGCTTTATCTTTTTCTCATTAAACTTCCTTCTGCTGTATGCGTAGCATGCAGTTTGCTCCAGGAAAACATCATTTTTATCTTCTTCATTTAATAAGAAAATTCCACCTTGATTTGCGTTTAGATATTTAACAAGATTGCTAATAATGTTATAGCTCATTTCATACATATCATCATTATCTAATCTTAAAATATCTGCAAAGTTGGCTAGTCCCTGGCTAATCCAGTTTCTGTTGTCTTCTTCTTTCTTTCTTTTTTTATTATCCTGCTCTGCATTAACAAGGCTTTCCCGCATTTGAACCAGTGCATTTCCCAAAACATCGTCTTCTCCCCTGGTGTTAAGTTTTGCATTTAAGTTATCCTTCCCGATTTCTATGGCAAAGTTTGCTGTTTCATCAAACCTTTCAATTAAAACATTCAATGCTTTTGACATTTTACCAATCTCATCGTCTGAATTAACATCAATCTTTCTTATCTTATTTAAGTTTCCTTGCGACAATTTCATTAAAACTTGTGTAGTGCTTTTTAACGGATTGACGAAGCCAATAGTTATTCTATATATTAAAAAAGAAAGCAGTATGCATATTATTAAAAGCGTTAACAAAACAATATTGCTTCTTTGAAGCCTTTCATCAAGTTGTAATTGTTTTTCTTTTTGTGCAAGATTGGTAAGGGAAACGGTCTCATCAGCTACCTTTTCCAGTTTATTAATTATATCTTCCTGCAAGAAAGTTGTGTTTGCAAAAATCTCGAATTGCCCTGAATATTCTTCAAGTCCATTAGCCACTTCCTGCATATTACCATCCCTGTTAATCTTAATAGCATTATTAATGAACAGCCTCCAGTTGTCAAGGTTCTTATTTGTAGGCTCAATGATGAATTCTTTTTCGCTTATTTTAGCGGACAGGAAATTTATGAAACCCCTGTTGTCAAGCTCAATACCTTCAGCTGCTTTAGCAAAAGCAATTGAGACTGCTTTTTCAGAGGCAGTTTTCATATTGTTCAAAGCATCGTCTTTGGCGAAATTATATTCATGGTATTTAAGGAAATGGTCTTTAAAGAGGCTGACTGCATCAATTAATTCCTCACTGAGAGCCTGCTCGTTTGAGTTTTCTTTTTGAAAATCATATATTCGAAAAAAAGCTTCATCGATATGTTTTTCTGCTATATGGAATATAGAATCAGTCGGGTTGTTAATGTAATTGTTCACTTCAAGTCTTGCAAAAAATACTGAATTTTCTATTCCCGACAGGGCTGATGATGCTTGCGAACTTCTTTTTGCGACACCAAATCCAACCCAGGCTGTTAAACCAAGAAGAAGAATAAGCGAAGTAATTAAACCAAATACAATGGCAAGTTTGTATTTTATCTTCAGGTTTTTAAAATTAATTCGCATACGGATTGATTAATTATTGGTAATTATACTAAAGTACTAATTGTTAATAAGCTGAAAACAAAAGTACAAAAAAAAACAATTCTGTAAGCAAATAGTGCTTGAGAGATGACTGTTTTTGTCAGTTGGCAGCAAAATTTGGTGTTACGGGTGACTAAGCAAAGTCCAACGTCGATTACATATTATTTATCACCGATCGCCCCGATCTCAAATCCTATCCTGAAACTCATGAATCTTAGATGATCCAGAATGTCAATACTAAAAACAACAGGAATATAAAGCTGTGTGTTTATTCTTCTTCCTTTTTTTGTTGTTTGTGTGCTCGACCAGATAAGGCCAAAGTCAAGGCCATCTGAGTTTCGGGAAATGGTATTGTCAAAATATGAATTACTGACAGATTCTTTATAGTTGAAAAGATAAGGGTTTGCAGCAACATAGAAGGAATTTCTTTTTTCAACGCCTTTTCTGTGTGTATAACCGGCACCTAAATAAGCTGCTCCAATAATAGAATAGTGAGTTTTGAGATCAGAGGTTCCCGCATTTTCGACAATACTTAAAGTTATCCAGCGATTCCTTATGTCACCTCCGCCAATAAAGGAAAAATTGCTAAAAGGATGATATTCCACATTCGTATAAATTCCCATATCAAGCGCTCCTACAAACAGCATTTGCGGCCCTATGCTTGCTCCGGCATTTACGTTAAATGTTTTATAACTAATCTCATCTTGCCCTGAAGAGGCTATAGCTGAAAAGAAAAATGATATCGCGAATAATAATATTTTTTTCATCCTTCCTTTTTAGTCTAAAATATGTTTAAAACTTTCTTCAATACTTTCGCTACGGCTTTCTAAATGACTTCCTTCAGCAATATGGGTTTTGAGAGAAACATTTGGATAGTTGTCACGAAGGAGCTCATTCAGAGCCTCATAGGAATTTTGCATTCCCAGCTCCTCTTGTATGCCAATGCCGGTAAATATTCGTGCTTCAACATAGCTGTTTGACTCATGCATCTGTTTCTCAATCTCAAGTACTGAGTATTCATCCCAATATAATGCAGGACTCAAAACTGCAAAATTCTGAAAGTAGTCGTTATGATTTATAAAAGCATAGGTAACAGCGAGCCCGCCTAAAGAATGCCCGATAATGCTAATTTCAGCATCCCCAGATATGATATCCCTGCCTAAGAGTTCAACATGAAGATCTCCGCAAATGAAATTAAAAAAGGCATCGGCCTCACCGGTTTCATCGCCAATTTCGGTAGGTGTGTAATCCCGGTTTCTTTTGTTTCGGCCTTTAAAATCAATTCCTATCAGGGCAACATCATTGGAGTAAGCAATATCATTCAAAGCCTTGTTTGCCAATGACATCATTGATGAGGGGTCTAAAACAAAAACCACATTATCTGTAGTTTTTGAATTTGGATAAGCTACCTCAATAGTATATTCGTAACCATTGTCGGAGTTGGTAATATCAAATGTGTCCACAATCTCTAATTTTTCTTTGCTGCATGACAGGAGGAATATTGCACAGCAGAATAAAAATATGATTTTGTTTTTCATAACCGGCACAAAAAAATTTTTTGCAAATATAGTTATAGATGCAAATATTTAACTAAAAAATTTTGCAGAGGCTCGTTAGAAAAGCTTATTAAAACTATTATTTGTTTTTTATTAAACATGTAAGGTGTTTCAATATTTGGTATATTTGAATACAAATTATTTTTTATAAACTAAAAAGAATAACACATGAAAGCGAAATTCAAAAGATCAAATTATATTATGTTTTTAATATTATGCTGGTCTTTGTCAGCATGTGTTAGCTTTGATAAAGGATGGAATTATATGGAAGAAAAAGAAACTTCGGAAAATACAGATATGCTATTAAAACAAGCTTCAGAGTTGGAAGATCTTGCATCAACAGAGGAAGATGTTGAAAAGCTGATTAGCATATACAAAAAGATAGAAAAAGCAGATCCTGGCAACTATTATGCTCTTTGGAAAATAGGAAATTATAACTTACTTATGGGAGCCGCTCACAAGCATAAGAAGAAAGAAAAAAAGCATTACTATCGTGAAGCAATAAGATATTGTGAAAAGGCTATGTTTACCAATGATGACTTCAAAGCTGCAGTTGGCAGAGGAGAAGATGTTGTTAGTGCTGCAAAACACTTAACAATTAATGAGGTAGATGCCATGGGTTATTGGTACACCGCCCGCTTTTATTATTTTAAAGAATGTATGTCTCCTTTACGCAGGATTTTCAACACTAAGATTGTGATGGAAAACAACGAGATCATTGCCTTAATTGACAAACTGGATCCCAACTGGGCCGGTGGCGGTAATTATTTTTCCAGAGCCTTATACTATATTGCAGTTCCGGAAAGATTTGGAGGCAGCAAAGAAAAAGCCGCAGAAGAGTTTGATAAAGCAATAGAAGTTGGCCCCGGTTATTATGTGAACAGATGGGGAAGGGCAAAATATCTTTATAGCTTAACAGGAAATCAAGAAGGATTCATATCTGACCTGAAGTGGGTTGTTGAACAAGATCCCCAAAAGGGCAAAAACCCACATGCCTGGAATGTTTATTTTCAAAAAGATGCTGCTAAAATGCTTGAAGATGAGGGTGTCGCTTTAGAATAATCTTAAGCAAAAAATTTCATTTATTTTAAAAAGCATTTTCTTGTAGTTGCGATTTTTCTTTTCGATTTTTATAACTTAATAAGCAAAAAATTTGTTTATGTGATAGTGTGTTCGTAAATTTGTCCGTGTACGCAAAAATGTTCGCAACATGGCAACAATAAACTTTTATTTAGATAGCAAGCCGGATAAAAACGGCATGGACAGAGTAATGCTTAGAGTTATATGTGATGGAGAACACATAAAAGTTACTACTGGTATTAAAGTCTCGACAGAGAATTTTGAT
>JAWOBS010000215.1:0-7190 GCA_046484145.1 Bacteroidales bacterium | reverse complement strand
TTTATTTCCAATTTTTTAAAAACAACAGGATTTTTAGAATAATGTTATTCTGGAATAAAAAGAAAAAATCTGTTTAAATCCGTCCAATCCGTGTCATCCGTGTTCCAATTTTTTAATTGCAGTATTAAATATATGATTCTATTATATAACTGAAATTGGTTTATTTCCAATTTTTTAAAAACAACAGGATTTTTAGAATAATGTCATTCTGGAATGAAAAGAAATCCGTTCTAATCCGTCCAATCCGTGTCATCCGTGATCCAATTGGATTATAAAAATAGAATATCTGCGGAAAAAAACTAAAACACTGAGTGATATTACAAACTTTTCCTAACAAAATATTAAAGCATTATTGCCTCAATGCCTGACTCTAAACTGTTTTCTACTCTTTGCTGAAAAGTCTCATTAATACTTTTTCCGGTGTGAATGGTGAATCAAAATCCGGTTTATAATCCTTATTAAAGGCTTTTACTGCATTTTGAATAGCAAAATATGCTCCTATTCCGTATAAAAACGGCGGTTCACCAACAGCTTTTGATTTTAAGATTGCCAATTCAGGGCCGTCAGTATCAAGAGGATAGCAATCTATTACTTTCGGTGCAGAGAAAATATCCGGCACCTTATATGTAGATAAGCTGTTTGAAAGCAATCTTCCATCTTTAGCGAATGCGACTTCTTCCATTGTCATCCAGCCTATTCCCTGAACCAGGGCACCTTCCACCTGACCTATATCAATAACGGTATTCATGCTTTTTCCAAAATCATGCACTATCAAGGCCTTGTCAATCTCATAAGTACCTCTAATACAATCAAGTGTAACAGATAAAGCAGCAGCACCATAAACATGATAAGCAAAAGGATGGCCTTTTTCAACAGACTTATCAAAGTGTATTATTGGCGTTGCATAATGTCCGTTTTCTGTTAAGCAAAGCCTGTCAATAAAAGCGGTCTCTATCAATTCTTCCCAATGGATATGAGTCTTTACATTCATATTATGAACATACTCATCCTTGATAGAAACATTATCAACATCAGACTTTAACATTTCAGCAGCCTTTTCCTTAAGTCGGTCCAGCAAGGCATTACAGGCAATTCTGCATGCATTTCCATTCAGGTCGGCACCTGTACTTGCTGCAGTTGGTGATGTATTAGCGACCCTGGTTGTATTTGTGGATTCAATTTTAATTCTATTTGGATTTACAGAAAACACATTTTGTGCAAGCTGTAGAATTTTAGTATTGACCCCCTGCCCCATTTCAATAGCTCCTGTACTAATGCCAATACTGCCATCCTGGTAAATATGAACAAGCGCCCTGGCCTGGTTCATAGGCGTTTTTGTAAAAGAGATGCCAAAGCATACAGGCATTATAGAAAGGCCTTTTTTTACATCATAGTTTTTAGCATTAAACTCCTCAACTTCCTTTTCAAGCTTCTCAATATTATACTTATCATTTAGTTTATTATAACATTTACCAATATTGACGTTTTTAGCAATTTGCCCGTATTGGAACTCATCATTTTCCTTTAAAAAATTCTTCTCCTGGATTAGTTTCTTAGGAATATTAAGCTCATTAGCAGCTTTAGCAATAGCTGACTCTATAACAAAAGCACCCTGTGGTGCGCCAAAGCCTCTGAAAGCAGTATTGGGAGGAAGGTTTGTTTTGCAGCTGTAAACAGTTACTTCGGTATTTGGTATAAAGTAGCAATTTGTAGAATGAAAAAGAGTACGTTCCATAATTGCCGGAGAAAGGTCAGTTGCTGCACCTCCATTTTGGTAAAGCGTAGCTTGATAAGAAATAATTTTATAATCTTTTGAAAGGCCTATTTTATAATCCGCGCTATATGGATGCCTTTTACCGGTCATCCTGATATCATCATGCCGTGGCAGACTAATCTTAACAGGCTTTTGGAGAATATAGGCAGCGAGAGCAACCATAGAAGCGTATGATGAAGCCTGGTCTTCCTTTCCGCCAAATCCACCACCAAGGCGGGTAACATCTACTTCAATTTTATGCATAGCAACGCCCAGCACTTTTGCTACAGTCTTTTGAACAGCAGTTGGGCCCTGCGTTGAAGAATGAATTTTTACACCATTATGTTCCACAGGATAAGCATAGGATCCTTGGGTTTCAATGTATAAATGCTCTTGTCCTCCGATATCAACGCAGCCTTCAAAAATATGCTCACATTCTGTCCATTTTTCTGAGACATTCCCCATTTTAAAAGTCCTGGGAGGAATTAAAAGATGTCCTCTTTCTTTCGCCTCGCGAGGATCTGTGATTACTTCATACTCTTCAATATCGACCTCTACCAGGTTTACAGCTTTTCTTGCAATGAACTCAGACTTTGCAAGTACTAGTGCAATGGGCATTCCATTAAAATGCACTTCATCTTCAGCAAATAAAGGCTCATCTTCAACTATTCCGCCTATTTGGTTCTCACCGGTGATATCTGCAGCGGTAATGATACGCTCCACACCTTCTAGCTTAAGAGCACGAGAAAGATCCAGTTTCTTAATTTTACCATGAGCAACAGGAGAGGAAAAAACAGCTGCATACAATGTTCCCTTTTTTACCGGGATATCATCCAGATATATTGATTTACCTAAAACGTGGTTAATAGAATCCGTATTCTTCATTTAATTATATTTTTTTACTTAAAAGATCTTCCCCGGAAAATTTACCGGGAAATAATTTAATAAAATGCGCAAAAAACAATTGTCTTGCAAGCAGCCTTTTATATTTATCACTGCCTCTAACATCGCTAATGGGAGATATTTCTTCTTGCAATAAATCTGCCGCATCAAGTATAATATTTGCATTGATATTTTTGCCTTCTAAGAAAGCACTTGTTTTTTCGAGAAACAGTGGTATTGGGCTAACACCTCCAACAGAGAGGCGGCATTCAACAACAGTTCCATTATCATCTTTAATGTAGCAAGCACTATTCACGCTGGCAATATCAAGATATGTCCTTTTACTAACTTTCTCAAAGTTAAAATGAAAAGGCTTTTCAGGAATTTTAAAAGAAACTGCTTCAATAAACTCATTTTCTTTAAGATCAAGCTTTTTATACCCCAGGTAAAATTTTCTGAGAGGCACTACCCTGGTTGAATTTCCCGAATTAATAACAACTTCTGCATCGAGTGCAAGAAAAAACATTGTCAGGTCGGCAATTGGAGAAGCGTTGACAATATTTCCGGCTATTGTGCCCATATTACGTACAGGCTCTGAGGAGACAAGCTTAAAGAAACTGCTGATCTCCGGAATTATGTCTAGCATTATCGGTGATTTCATTATCATATCAGCAGTCGTAGATGCTTTTATTATGCATTTTCCGGCTTCTTTTGAAATACCTTTTAACTCTTCATTATTATATAAAAAGCTGATTTTACTTTCAGCCATTTCCAGGGGTTTTTGAACGACAAGGTCTGTTCCACCGCCAATTAATACTGTATTTTTATCAATTTTCGATTTATTCTCTTTTATTTCTTTTAGCAGCTTTGGTATTTCAGTAAAATAAGCGGGTATATAATTCTTATCAACCAACCATTTTATCGGGTTTTTTACATCCTTATCTTTCATAAGGACAGTAATACTTTCAGCAGCTCTTTCTATAGATTTATAGCCGGTACACCTGCAGATATTACCGCTAATAGCATCAATAGCATTACTAATGTCAGCCTCGGAGTCTTTCATGCAATTACAGGTAAGAGACATTACAAAACCGGGAGTACAAAAGCCGCATTGAGTACCTGAGTTTTCGACCAAAGCACTTTGCACGGGCGATAATTCTTTCATATTTAAACCTTCTATAGTAACAATATGCTTTCCATGCACATTACCAACAGGTGTTAAACAAGAAACAATACTTTTATAAACAACCTTGTCACCCTGAAGGCTTCCTTCCAAAACTGTACACGCACCACAGTCGCCTTCCCTGCAACCTATTTTTGTTCCGGGAAGGTCTTTTTCATAACGGATATAATCAATCAAGGCCGTACCCGGTGAGACATCAGCATTTACGATACTATTATTTAAAACAAAACTTACCATACATCAGCAATTTAAGATTGAGAAAACGAATGTTAATATTTTAAAAGCAAACATTCCAAAACTTTCAATTTATAAATATAAACAAAAACTAATAATTATAGTTTGATGCAATCAAATTTTATGAAAAACTAAGAGATACAACAAACACATTAAAAAACTCACCTGCGTCCCAATTCCCTGAAAGCTTTTATAAATATGCTCAGGTCATTTTCAGGTTTATACTCCCTGGCATAAAGATTGTTAAGGTTTTCGAGAGTTTTCTTTTCAAAGGTTTTAGCTTTAAATGCATCAGCAGGATTCAAAACTGAGGGTTTCAATTTAGGAAGTTTTTTATTATCAGGCGAGGGATGATAACCTATCCATGTTTTTCTGCCAAACAAAACAGCAAAAAGATTTTTCACAAAGCCTCCCGGTTTCTTCACAAAGAAGATATTAAGCGGCAAGCTTACCAATAAGCCAAAAGACATTATTATATCAAATAACTTTTTAATTCTCTCATTGGCTGGTTTATTAACAGCATTGATATTAAGCATAAACATATCTTCAAAAGTATCAATGCTGTTGCTACCAATAACATACATGCTTTCCGGGGGAGCAATTTTGAAGCTCACCTGCATCTGAGATAATTCAGACATCTTATCAATAATGTCCTGGGGTGCCACTTCAGCTCCACAGAAAATAATCTCATCAATTTTATAAACTTCTGTTATTTCCTTAATATGTTCGAAACTACCCAATATATTATCATCGTTTTCAATATCGCTATTTGAACTCACCAAACCCACAAAAGCCGGATTTGAGTGTGTTTTAATAAGAGTAGCAATTCTTGAAGGCTCCCTGCCTTTTCCGACTATAATAATACGTTTATTTTTATCACTTCCTACGCCAAGGTTTTTAAACCTGAAAAGATGCAAAATACTCCGTGTGCTAACCATTGATATCAGTGCCCACAAACCGCCCAAAAGTATCAAAGCCCTGGAAAACCTAAGTGAAATAGGCAAAAGTGCATAAATCACAAGAATTATTATTGTCCCTAAACCTATGCCCCTGATTATTCGAAAAAGCTTAACAGGCTTGTCATATCCACCGCTCAGCCAAACTGAGAAGAGCCATAATAAGATATATGCCGGAACGATTATCTGCATAAAATATGGCGGATAATACTGATATTCGGCCATCATATAATGATGCTCCCAGTAGTTTTTTATAAAAAAGTAACCAATATAAATAAGTGCAAAATCAAAAACGGGCCAGAAGATCCATTTCAAAAACCGGTTAAAAATTGCCAAAGATGCTCTAAAATAGATTGCAAGATTTATAAAAAACGAGAACAACTTTGCATTCTTTTTAGAAAAATGCTTCCCGGCAAAAATTATCATAGCATTATAAAAAACAAAAACGTAGTTTACGCTGCTTTTCTTTGTGCTTTCACCTTTATAATGGATGATGCGTGTTCCGGGGTAATAATAATTATTATATCCGGCTTTAATTATTCTGTATGAAATATCAATATCCTCTCCATACATAAAAAAGTCTTCATCAAGCATACCGGCTTTCTCAATTGCTTCAGAGCGCATAAGGAGAAAAGCACCTGATAAGACTTCTACCCGGTGAGTCTTTTCCTTATCCAAATAGCCTAGGTGATACTTTCCAAAAGTTTTTGATTTTGGAAATAAGGCAGAGAGTCCGAAAATTTTATAAAACGCAGTAGCAGGAGTCGGCAGCCCTCTCTTTGATTCCGGCAGGAACTTACCTGAGCCATCCAGCATTTTAACGCCCAAGCCGCCGGCATCCGGATGCTCATCCATAAAGGTCACGACTTTTTTAAAAGTATCATCTTCTACGACTGTATCCGGGTTTAACAATAACACATAACGGCCTTTTGCCATTTTTATAGCCTGATTGTTGGCTTTACTAAATCCAAGATTCTCTTTATTATCAATAAGGTGCGCATGGGGAAACAGCTTTCTCACCATATCCTGTGAGCCGTCAACTGAATTATTATCTACAACAAAAACCTCAGCATTAAGTCCTTCAGACGCCCTAAAAACAGATTTCAGGCATTGTTCAAGAAAATACTTTACATTGTAGTTTACAATAATAACAGATAGATCCATATTTAGCGCGTCAAACTATTTTCGTAAGGTGTCCGGTTTATAATACTTCTTCCAAGTGTAACCTCATCAGCAAACTCCAGTTCATCACCTATTGATATTCCCCTGGCAATGACAGTAAGCCTGATGTCAAGATCATTCAATTTTTTAAACAAATAAAAATTAGTGGTATCACCCTCCATCGTGGTGCTAAGAGCAAAGATAATCTCTTTCACTTCCGGATTATGTGCCCTATCAATTAAAGAGTCGATATTCAGGTCATTGGGCCCTATACCTTCTATCGGAGAAATTATTCCACCCAAAACATGATACAAACCTTGAAACTGCCCTGTATTTTCAATGGCAATAATATCCCTGATATCTTCCACAACACAGATAAAAGAGGGATCACGATTAGGAGAAGCACAAATACTACATAGCTTTTTATCACTAATATTATTGCACTTTTCACAATACACCACTTCTTTTCTGAGTTGAGAAATAGCTTTAGAGAAGCATTCAACACTTTCAGCATCCTGCCTTAATAAATGCAGAACCAACCTTAAAGCAGTTTTTCTTCCAATGCCCGGCAGCCGGGTAAACTCATCAACTGCTGCCTGTAATAATTTCGATGAAAAGGTTTCCAATACGTTTTTTTTTAATGCATCAAATTTACATGATTTTAAGCAAAGAGAAATAAAGATTTTAAAGATTATATAATTTTAAACAATTAGGATTATAGTTGAGTTAATCAAAATTTGATAAGCCATGATTAAAAGATTCACGCTATATCCGCAAAACATAAACTCATAAGCTCGATAAGTTTATAATTGTCAACTACTTCATGGTTATAGTTTTTTAGGCTTTTAAGTTAAAGCTTATTAATATAACTGTTTTTAATCCGGATAATTACAGAGATGTCAATTTCTCTCAAATAAGAAGATAATGGAGTTGCTGTCACTGCAATTCGTGTATCACGTTTTTTTTGAAATTTGTGTGTTTCGCGTGGAAAATAATCTTAATGTATAAAACTACGACTATG
>JAWOBS010000029.1:0-5187 GCA_046484145.1 Bacteroidales bacterium | reverse complement strand
TGTTTGGGGAAAAACCGTTAATCTTGCAAGCCGCATGGAAAGCTCAGGGAAAGAAGGTTCTGTAAATATTTCACATGATACATTCGAATTAATCAAAGATTACTTTGAATGTACTTCACGTGGCAAGGTTGGTATAAAGCATAGTGGACTTGTTGAAATGTATATAGTTGAGAGAATCAAAGCCGAGTATTCGGAAGATGAAAGTGGTGTTCTTCCTAATATCAGGCTGCTGAAAATTATAGAAAGATTAAGAGATGAGATGTAATCATTATTATTTTGCTTAAATAAAAACACCCATTAGTATTTAATTCATTATTGTCCGGTAAATCGAAAATAACTAGCTAGTTTTAAAACGAGATTCCTCACTCCACTTCGTTACGTTCGGAATGACAAGCACTTATGTTGGAAGAGGATGGGGTTGGTGGCGGCTTTGCCGCCACCAACCCCATCCTGATAAAAACCCATGGATGTCCTGTCATTTCGACCGAAGGGAGAAATCTCGTAATCTTTACCGGACAACAAAGTATTTAATTTTACTAATGGGTGTTTTACTATTAATTAATTTATAAACAAAAACTTAATTCTTAATCATTTTTTCAGTTTTTCTGACACCGTTAGAATCGATAAGAGTAATGACATAAATACCTTTAGTAAGCTCGCCGGTATTTATCATTACTAAATCGTTGTTTTCCATTACCATATCAATAATCCTCTGACCAATAATATTTGACACTACTATACGCTTAATATCTTTCGCATTGCTAATGTTAACAATATCATTGAAAGGATTAGGATATATCTGAATATTATCTTTTTCAGGAGTATTTACATTTATTGTTTCAGGATTTCCTGTCATAGAAATGTTGATGTCATTCAGGCTTTCACTTGATATTGTTATATTTCCGCTATATTCATTATCGCTTGTTGGTTCAAATCTGACAAATATCGGAGTAATACCAATTAAACCATCTTCTTCAGGCACAGTTATTTCGGAGCTGAAGCCGGATCCGGTGGTTAATGAAACTGTGAAACCTTCCGGAGCTTTTATGTTAATATCACCAAGTAAATTTAGTCCATAAACTGAGAATACCTGCTCAACGGAAACTTCTCCTACTGTGACTTCATGAAAGTCCATCTGATTTGTTGATGCTGACATTCCCGGTTCATTGGCCATTTCAACAATTTCCCAGTCATATACATATCTGTCGAAAATGTATACTTCGTCAATGTCGCCGTTGAAGTGAGTGCTTAAATTCTGGTTGTTGCCAATATGTCCAAATCCATAGTCGGTATAACCAATCTCAGTTGCATCGCCTTCATAATTGCCATCAACAATTTCTCCGTTAACATAAATTCTTATATCATCTGAAGAGTGGAACCCTACGGCTATGTGCGTCCATTCTTCAACAGGGATGTCAAGTTCGATAGTTGTTTTTGCTCTATACATACTTGTTTCAGCACCATCCCATATACCAAAGGCAGCAAAGATTTGCCCGTCGATTATCCGGGCAGTTGTTCCGGACAGAACACCTTCTACCTCCCAAACATCAGTAGCTACAATTGTATTCACACCTTCAGTTTCTGTTGGGTTAATCCATGCAGTAATATATATTGGAAATTCTGCCGTCTTTACACCTGAGCCAATATCAATATAGCTTTCTTCAGATAAAAAATTGTAAGCGCTATTAGTGTTCCTGTATCGGTCATATGTGAGTATAGCATCGTTCACAATACCATCATTACCATTGCCTGTAATATCATCAGCATTACCGCTAAAAGGGTAAATAGCTTCTGTACCAAAGAAATCCGCCATAGGGAAATCATTAACAAGGAGTTCATCTTTTTCTTCCTGGTATAAAATCCTGTCATAGAAACGTATTTCATCAATTTTTCCTACCAGTCCGTTTGTACTTGCAAAAGGTTCTTTCCAGTTTCCAAAACCAATGTTTTGATCAATATATCGTGGAGTAAAAGTATATGATTTGCTTGTTTCAACTCCATTAAGAATAATTGTTTCTGTGCTGTTTACAAGGTCTAATTCACAAATTACATGGTTCCATCCAAACATCTCGGCAGTATTACTTGATGTTACATCAGTATTGCTTGAATTGTCAGATGCTACCTGAAAAGTCACAGTGCCATCATCCTGTAGGAAGCTGCGAATATTTATTTTTGTTGCACCTGAACTGCCTTCCCTTGATCCAAACAGAACCTGATTACCGGAAGTTTCCTCAACATAAAACCAGAAAGAAATAGTTAATTCATCACCCCAATTTGCAATTGAAGGAACGGTTACATTATTCTCACCATCGAAGGCATACGCTGACTCGGGAATGCCGTACCTGTCGGTTACCTCAGCACCATAGGCTTCGCCGTGCGATTCGTTTACACTACTATCGAGGGCGTCTCCATCGAATTTATAGTGGCGAGTTAGGCCGTTATTCAAATCGTAAACTGTTATGGGGTTATTCATAATAATGCTATCGGTGTGCGTACCATCGCCTACAATTAGCTTAACATTGTATTCCCCACCTACTTCGAAAGTAAATTCAGGGTTTTGCTCCTCTGAATCTATTATGCCATCACCGGTAAAATCCCACTGCCAGCTTGTGATATCCATCTCTGAGAATGACTGATCTTCAAAACCAACAGTTAAAGGAGTAAAACCATTGTGCTTATCAGCAACGTACTCGGCACGTAGAGTTTCGTAGTACAATGCTTGAACTTCCTGGTTGTTTAAAGGGCGATTGTAAATGCGTACTTCGTCAATGTCGCCGTTATATAAACCATTATTAGCTCCTGAATAACGATGTCTTCCAATGTCAATATTATTTATAAACTCGGTATAATTTGATCCTGTGGAAAGTTCAACGGCATCTACAAGTTCACCGTCAATAAACAACTTCACAGAATCAGCCGATACTACACCCAAATAATGGTGCCAAAAACCATACTCAAGACTAGGAGCACTAAGAACATTAGCATCAGTACCATGCCCCCTAACAGCAAAAGAAATACTTCCAGAACCATTGTCTGCATGAAAACCGATTGCGCTTGTTTGCCCTGTATTATAGGCTCTTTGAATGAATATTGAATTTTGATTGGCATTTCCACCACCAATACCATCCATCTTAGCCCAAGCAGAAATTGTAAAAGTTGGAGATGATATGATGGGGTTTTCCGGATCGAAAGATATGTACTGGTTTGTTCCATTGAAATTATATGCCTGATCCTCTATACCAAGGCGTCCGTTGGTTACAGCAGGATTATTCTGTGTTGTTCCATGAAACTCATCAGCCGCCTCATTATCAGCATTGCCATTGAAAGGGTAGTGAGCAACCAGACCGTCTGTGAGATCAACTTGTGCGAATGATGTTATAACAAGAAATAAAGCTAAAGTTGTTAATAGTAATTTTTTCATGATAATTGATTTTTATAGTTTTTAATGTTATTTATTTTAAGACTGGTATTTGCGCACCAAAGCCACCAACGGCACCAAAGAGTTTGCTTGTTTCCTGCCATGGGTACCTGTTGGCAAAGAATGAAATTGTTGCTGTTCCTGATGCTTGCTGAGGCAGTCCAAGGATAGAACGTATTTGATTCCAGTCAGAATCCGGGTCATATTCCATTGCTACTTCTGCAGCCATATTGATAAATTCTCCAAGATATGCTTCATTTAGAGGAAGCTTTTGGACAAGCCGCTTGTTTCCTTCAATACTTCTTACAAAGTCCACATCTTCAAATTGCTCTACTGTTATAAAAACTCTTTTGTTATGTATGCTTGTATGAACATCATTTTGGCGGTTGTTTACAAACATATTATGCTCAAGGTCTAATGTTGCACCTTCATAATCAAGAAAGCGAATTGCCGCATCAGAGGCATAAGCAAAAACATTATGGTGTATATTATAGTTTGCATTCGGTTTCAGCCAAATTGCGCAACCAAGGTTTTCATTTAAAAAAGTAGTGCCGTAGGTAAATGTAAAAGTATTATTTGATATTTCAATCTCTTTTGGCCCTTGCCTGGGGCTTGTAAGTACACCACAATCAATGCCTGAGTGAGCAATATTTACAAACAGATTATTGTCTATGTGAATTTTTCCCTCTATATTTTGACGTTGTGCAACCGATACGCCGCCATAACTAATATTTACAAATGTATTATTGCGAATTGTAACATTATTGCCAACTATGCGGATGGCTGATCGCTGTGGTGTTCCACCGGTATTTGTCAGTGTTAAGTAACCTGTTTCAACTCCTTCCGGAGCTTTTTTGTCGTAATTATTGTGTTCACCCATATCTATCATAAAGCCGTCAATAACAACATCCTGGGTTTCTCTTATGTAAATCAGGGTTTGCTTGCCGGAGCCGGAGTTCGGTTTTGTCCTGATTATACTTGGGGTATTAACAGGGTCTCTTTTGCTGAAATCTTCATTATAGCTACCATAAATTTCCATAGGATTTGTGATTTCAAAAAAGCCAACATCGAAAGTTCCCGAATAAACACCTTCAGCAACAAAAATTTTATCATAGTCGCCTGCTTCTTTAATAGCCTTATCAAGATTTTTGTAAGGTGCATCTTTGGTTCCTGCATTACGATTACTGCCGGCAGGGGATACATATATGGTTTTGCCCTCAGGCTTTGCAGCTTCTTTTGCAACCTCTTCCTCCTTAGGGGCCTCAGTGGAAGCATTCTTTGTTTCTTTGTCTTTTTTGATTTGTTTGCCTACTTCTTTTTTAGCTTTTCTTAGGTTTCCTATCTGGGCATTTGTAGGATTTATATACCCAAAGCAAAAAACGACCAAAATAAAAATTAGTAATGATTTTGTTTTCATAATAAAATAGTTTTTTAGTTTGAATTAAAATTGTTTTTGTTGATGCAAAGATTGTTTAAATGCTGTTGTTTGGTTAGCACTATTGTTTATTTATTTGCTTTTTGTATCAAGACAAAAAGGAAGAAATAATAATAAAAATAATGTTTATACTTTTGGGTCAAGCCAAAAGATTAAAAAGAAATTTCTAATACTTTTTTGTCATTGCCACAAAAAAGTATTGCAAAAAAAGTCTAGGCAAAACGAAAGCCACCGCGCTCTGCGAGAATGCAAGAATTGCAGACAAAGCTGGCAAAGCCTCTTTGTCACAATTCTAAACATTCTCACATTCACTGCACCACGGCTATGGCGTTTT
>JAWOBS010000155.1:0-8314 GCA_046484145.1 Bacteroidales bacterium | reverse complement strand
GATTAATTAAAAAACCAAAAAATGTTTTTGGAAATATTAAAATCAAAAATACACAGGGCAACTGTTACAGAGGCCGATTTAAATTATATTGGCAGCATCACAATAGATGAAAATCTTATGGATGCAGTTGGTATAATAGAAAATGAGAAGGTTCATGTTGTTAATATTAATAATGGTGAGCGCCTTGAGACTTATGTTATAAAAGGACAGCGAGGCAGTGGAATGATTTGCATGAATGGTCCTGCAGCAAGAAAAACTCAAAAAGGAGATATTGTTATTATCATGGCTTATGCTATGCTTACTCAAGATGAGGCAAAAACTTACCTGCCTAAAATTATATTTCCTGACGAAAACAATAAGATATAGGTAATTTAAAAATTCGGACATTGAAAAGATTTTTCACGGAAAATTTCAAATTAATCTTTTTTTTATTAATTGGGTTGTTCATACTTTGGTATGTTACAAAGGGGCAAAATTTAGAAAGAATTGCTGAGGAGTTTATTAATGCAAATTATTTTTGGATTATCCTTTCTATGGGTATTTCTTTATTAAGTCACTTTGTCAGGGCCTTAAGATGGAAAATTTTAATAAATGGCCTAAATTATAATCCTCCGGTTTCAAAAGTTTTTTATGCTCTAATGACAGGCTATCTTACTAATATGGTTTTGCCCAGAGTGGGCGAGGTTTCAAGATGTGTTGCCCTGGGGAAAAGCAACAAGATGCCGATTAATATGCTTTTTGGGACAGTTATAGCAGAAAGGCTGCTTGATACTGCATGCATGTTCAGTATATTGTTTATAGTTATCATTTTGCAATTTAGCCTGCTAAATGAGTACTTGATGGATTATATGTACTTGCCGCTCAAAGCAATGTTAGCCAATAATTATTTGTTGATTGTGTTATTGCTTGCAGCATGTGGAGCGTTGTTTTTTGTAATTTATTATTTTTTCAGACATAAAATAATTAAAGGAAAACTTGGAAAGCTTTTCACTAAAGGTAAAAGTCATTTGCATGGGATAAAAACAGGCATTTTGGCTGTTAAGCAGATGAAAAATAAAGTTTTATTTGCTTTTTATACATTATTAATGTGGGGGCTTTATTTGATGATGATTTTTGTTACGTTTTATGCTTTAGAATCCACCTCACACCTCGGAATATCCGCAGCATTGACAATATTAGCCTTGGGCAGCCTTGGTGTTGCAGTTCCTGTTCCTGCAGGAATAGGAACATATCATTTTATTGTTATTACCAGCCTTGTTGAGTTATTTTATATTGGTGCAGAGCCAGCAACTTCTTTTGCTTATATAACTCATGCCTCTCAGATGTTAGTTGTTATTATTTTTGGTGGTTTTGCTTGGTTTAAGCTGGCAATGAAAAAAAGCCAGGTAACTTATAGCAGAGTTATGGAGGAGAACATTAAATCGAATTAAAAAAACATTTCTTATGCAAAAAGCTGAAATCATTAATGCTAAGATATATCAAAACCCGAAAAAACTCACAGAGGTTGTTGATCAGTGGAAAAAGGAAGATGAAAGAATAATATTTACAAATGGTTGTTTTGATATATTACATTTTGGACATATTCATTACCTGTGTAGAGCAGCTGATATGGGAGACAAATTGGTTATAGGCCTGAACACAGACAGGTCTGTAAAAAAGCTTAAAGGTAAGGGCCGGCCAATAAATGAACAAAATGCAAGAGCAAGTGTGTTGGCTTCTTTGTTTTTTGTTGATGCTGTATGCTTTTTTGATGCAGATACTCCCATTGAGCTTATCAAAACAGTGAAACCTGATGTTTTGGTCAAGGGCGGGGATTATAAAGCCGAGGATATTGTTGGCTTTGATATAGTTAAGGCCAGCGGCGGCGAAGTTGTTTGTCTTAAATTTATTGAAGGATATTCTTCTTCAAATATTATTAACAAACTTGATTCTAATAAATAAATTGATTTGTCGTTATTGATTTAATTGTAATGTTTTAAAAAAAGCTGAGCTTTATGCAAAATTCGAAAAAGAATAAAATAAAGATATATCTTCCCATATTATTTGCACTGGTAATGGCGCTGGGTGTGATTGTTGGCATTAATTTGAATTTTAACACAGCACCGGGAAATGAAAATAAATTCAGATCATTTGGTTTTGGCAAATATGATAAAATTAATGATGTTATAAATTTTGTTTATGAATCTTATGTTGATAGTATTAACAGGGAAGAGATAACGGAGGAAACAATAAAATCATTTTTGAGTAATCTTGATCCGCATTCTGTTTATATTCCTGCCGAGGATTTTAAAGAGCTTAATGACCCTTTGATGGGAAGTTTTGAAGGGATAGGAATTGAATTTAATATGGTAGCCGATACAGTTGTTGTTATTAATCCAATTCCTGGCGGTCCAAGTGAAAAAGTTGGTATTCAGGCAGGAGATAGAATTATTAAGGTTAATGACGAAATGATTGCCGGTGTTAAAATGAGTACTGAAGAGATAGTTAAAAAACTTAAAGGGCCAAAGGATACGGAAGTAAATGTGACTATCTACAGAACCGGACTGGACGAAGAGTTTGAATATACTATTGTGAGGGATAAGATACCTTCCTATAGCCTTGACATTGCTTATATGCTGGATGATAATAATGCATATATAAAAATAAACAGATTTTCAGCAACAACACATCATGAGTTTATAACTGCCTTTGATCGTTTAAAAAGGCAAGGCTTAGAAAATTTAATATTAGATCTTAGAGGTAATGGTGGAGGCTTTTTAGAAGCTGCAATTGCCCTGGCTGACGAGTTTTTGCCGGCCGGAGAGATGATTGTTTATACAGAAGGTTTTAGAAGGCCTAAGAAATATGCTTATGCCCGGCGAACCGGAAAGTTTGAAGATAAACCGCTGGTTATTTTAATTGATGAATGGTCAGCTTCTGCCTCGGAAATTATAGCAGGGGCAATTCAGGATAATGACAAAGGCCTGGTAATTGGCAGAAGGTCATTTGGCAAGGGCCTTGTACAAGAACAGGTGCAACTTGCTGATGGTTCTGCTCTCAGGCTGACAGTAGCCCGATATTACACACCTTCAGGCAGGTCTATTCAAAGCCCGTATGATGATGGAAGTGATAATTATTATGATGAGTTTTTTGAAAGGTTTATGCATGGCGAACATGAAAGCGTCGATAGCATTAAACTTATAGATTCTCTTCAATATAAAACCCGTGCAGGCAGGACGGTTTATGCAGGAGGTGGTATAATGCCCGATATATTTGTGCCCTTTAACTCTGAAGAGCGGACACCATTTTTTAACCGCATTGCCAACATGGGACTTATTTACAGATTTGCCTTTAATTATACTGATAATAACAGGAGTCTTATTAACAATAATTATAATAATGCAGAAAATTATATAAATAACTTTTCCATTAATAATAATATTTTTTATGAGTTTCTATCTTTTGTTAAAACTAATGATGTAGAAATTGACAAGCATGAAGCTCAAAAGTCATCCCGATTAATAAAACAACAACTTAAAGCCTATATTGGCAGAAATATTTTTGGCAGGGAGGCATTCTATCCGGTAATAAATAAAAACGACCCGGTAATAAAAGAAGCAATAGAGGCTTTAAAAGATGATAATTATTTAAAACTTTTAAGTGCTGAGGAGCAGTCTTTATAGCCCAATATTTTTAGCGTTTGATTTCATGGCATTGAGGCTTA
Organism: Bacteroidales bacterium; assembly: GCA_046484145.1. GTDB lineage: Bacteria > Bacteroidota > Bacteroidia > Bacteroidales > UBA7960 > PWND01. Next base: position 4,611 of record JAWOBS010000155.1, on the reverse strand, counting down.
ATTCTGCAAATTCCTGCATGGGTATTCCTATTTTCTCGCACTCCATTATGCTTTCTCTTTTCACAGAAGCGGCAAATGCTTTTTCTTTCATGCGTTTTAAAATAGATTTAGGTTTAACACTTTCAATTTTTTTGTCAGGATAAACTAATGCAGTAGCTACAATCAGTCCGGTTATTGTTTCTCCGGCAGCAAGAGCATGATGTAGTTTTTTGCTTCGTTTTTGGTTATGGGATGCTTCTTCATTATGCAGTTTTATTGCTTCAATAATATCATCATCAACATTCTTTTCTTTAAGAATGTTAACGGCCTCCATTGCATGAGTTTTGGGGTCTGCATTCGTGACTTCAACATCAATATCATGCAATAAACCTGCAATTCCCCATTTTTCAACGTCCTCGCCAAGATGTTCGGCCATCGCTCTCATTACAGCTTCTGAGGCCAGGCAATGTGAAATCATCTTTGGATTTTTAATATATTCTTTTAACAGTGCTAAGGCTGATTCCCTATTCATAAAACTAGTATTTTTTATATTATACAAAATTTAAATTCTGAAAGCAATCACACAAATATCGTCAACCTGCCCCCAGTCTTCTTTCCATTTTTCCAGTGAAGTTTCTATAATTGATTTTTGTTCAGACAGTGATTTGTTTAAGTTATTCAATATAATACTTTTCAGTTGTTTGGCTTTAAATTTTTCGCCATTTGGCCCCCCAAACTGGTCATATAATCCATCGGTAGAGATATAAATATAATCACCATCTTTTAGTTTAATATTATTAGTTGTAAACTTTTGAGTTTCTTTTTTTCTTTTACCAATGGATTTTGGTGTAGCAGGAACTTGATTATATTCAGGATTTGTGCCGTTTGATGATATAATGTTAAGAGCAATACGAGCACCGGAATACTGTAATTCTTTGGTTTTCCAATTAATAGAACAAAGTGCAATATCCATTCCTTCATGAATATCCATCCCTGATTTTTCAAAAGTTTCTACTACAATAGTATTTACCTTATCAAGCAACTTGCCTGTATCAGTAATATTAAACTCTTTAAACGAACTATTTAAAGCATTTGAACACACCACACTAATAAGTGCTCCCGGCACTCCATGGCCGGTGCAGTCTGCTACTGCAAAAAAGATTATTTCATCATCATTTATAATGCTTTTTTCCATCCAGTAAAAGTCGCCACTAACTACTTCTTTAGGCTTATAAATGATAAATACATCTTTTAATTCTTTTTTGAGAGTTTTTATGGAAGGCAATATTGCCTGTTGCAGTCTTTGTGCATAATTAATGCTATCAGCAATTGATTTGTGATGTTCAGACAGTTGAGCGTGCTGCTTAGCAATTTCAATGCTTTTTTCTTCAACAAGCATTCTTTGTTTATCTGCTTCTTCTTTTTCTTCCAATAATTCTAACGTTCTTTCCTTAACTACTTTTTCAAGATGTTTTTTTTCATTTTGTAAACTCCTGATACGCCATATTATTATAGACCATATTATGATAAATGCTCCTATACCATATGCAAAGAACATCCACCATTTTCTGTACCAAGGCGGCAAAACCTTAAAACTATAGGCTGCAGCATCGTTCCATACACCTTCAGGGCTCTGAGCTCTTAGCAAGAATGTGTAATCTCCTTCATGTAAATTCCCATATGTGGCAAATGAATTTTTCGTTACAGGCCTCCAATCTTTGTCTTGTCCTTCCAGCTTATACTGGTAGTTTACCAAAAAATTTCTGCCTGTTTCAATTGCATTAAATTCAAAAGTAATATTATTGTGTCTGTATGGTAATACCAGATTAGTTGGAAGTTGATAGAACGGAGTTATATTTGCAAATTCAACATCCGAAAACTTATCACTTAATAATTGGATATCTTCATCTGAGAGTCTGTTACCATATATAATAACCTGGTTTTGAAATAAAACATCCGGGTTTGTTTCTTTGCCTTTAACAGAGTTTAATGTATGCCAGCATATTCTTTCGTCATTTATTCTGATTCTTTGCAGAACGACAACCAACGGTTCATTTATTTTTTTTACAGCTTTAGGGTTAAAACGAATTACCCTGTCATCACCACAGCCTGCCCATATAGTATTTTTATTGTTTTTGTTTGATAATGGAAGGTTTAATTTGGTAATGCAACTTGCATTTGTATTAATATCCTTAACAGAATAACCGGTTTTGTTGTTGTAGGTATCCCAAACCGGCAAATAGTCATTAATAAGAATTTTGTTATTTACTTGTAATTTGCCGGCCGGTATCAAATTATTATTTTTATCAGAAAACTGCAAACCGCTAAAGCCCAGGTTTGTTCCAATCCAAAGAATTCCATTTTCATCTTCTACAATATCGTAAACGACTCCATCCGGCAAGCCATGTTCAGTCGTAAAGGAAACAAAATATTTGCCATCATAACGGCTGATACCTGCATCTGTTCCAAACCATAAAAATCCATTTTTATCCTCAGTAATACACCTGACCCTGTTATGGGCTATTCCATTTTTTATAGAAAATGTTTTAAAAACTGTTGTTCCTTTTTCCAGCAGAGATACACCGCCTCCCACGGTTCCAAACCAGATATTGCCCTTGTGATCTTCGACAATTGTTTCAATAGTATTATGAGCCAGTCCGTTTGCGGCCGTATAATTGATAAAAGTATCACCATCAAATTTGCTTACGCCACCTCCGAAGCTTCCAAACCAAATATTTCCATTGCTGTCCTCAGTAATTCTCCACGTCCTGTCATGAACCAGTCCGTTTTTTGTAGTGTATGTCTTAAATCTTTTTCCGTCAAATTTACTCACGCCACCGCCAAAAGTTCCAAACCACATATTGCCCTTGCTGTCTTGAATTATATCATAAACACTATTATGAGCCAGCCCATCATCTGTTGAATAATTTGTAAAATATTTTCCGTCAAATTTACTCACGCCACCACCAACAGTGCCAAACCAAAGATTACCATGATTGTCTTCAACAACGCTAAAAACCCTGTTATGTGCAAGGCCTTGTTCGGTTGTATATGTTGTAAATGCTTTCCCATTATAACGGCTTACACCACCACCAACAGTGCCAAACCATAGATTGCCGTTTTTGTCTCTTGTTATACTTCTGATATTATTATGAGCTAATCCCTGTCTCGTTGTAATAGTAGTGAATATGTCATTTTCAAAATATGTAATTCCACCGCCGGCAGTTCCAAACCATAGTGTTCCGTCAAAATCTTCATTTATAGCCCTGATGCTATTGTTAGCCAGCCCATTATCGTTTGTATAATTTGTGAATATTATTTTATCATTGTAGTTGCTCACTTTGCTTATACCACCATCTGTCCCAATCCAAATATTTTCGTTACTATCTTCAAAAAGACACATAATAGCATCGTTTATTAAGCCGTCCTCTTTTAAATAATTTGTAAAATACTTTCCGTCATAAATGCTCAAGCCATTAAATGTCCCAAACCATAAATTTCCTTTTGCATCTTCATGTATGTGCCTGACGTCGTTGTTTGCCAAGCCTTGCTTTGTTGTATATGATTCTATTTTTAAATTTTTGATATCCTCTTTAAGTTCTGCGGAACTTGAATAATCAAGAGACAGCTTATTAATTCCACCGTATGTTGCAATCCAGAGATCTCCATTACTGTCAGGAGTAATATGCCAGACTGTATTGTGCAAAAGGCCATCAGACTCGGTAATTGAGGAGAATGAATATCCGTCATAAAAGTTTGCACCTCCTCCGTCTGTACCAAACCAAATATTACCTAATTTGTCTTCTGATATACTCCAGATTGTGTTGTGAGAAAGTCCGTGGGAATTATTATAAGTAAAAAATGTGCTGCCATCATATCTGCTAACACCTCCACCATAAGTGCCAAACCACAAATTTCCGTAACTATCCATAAATGCGCAAGAGATACTACTTAGGGCAAGACCTTGTTCAGTGTTGAAATTTGTGAAATTTGCAATTGGCTCTTGTGCTTTTTTAATTGTTTGTGAAAACACTCCAAGTGCAAAAAGAAACAGGAAAAAGAAAAATAAAATAAACCTTTTCACAAGTATGCTTTTAATGAAGATACTAATTGTAGGAAAATATTTAAATATCTATATACAAAAATACAACTATATTGTTTTTGACACCATAATTTTCACAAGAAAAAACCTTCTAATCATCTTACTCAACAAGGATCTTCAAGTCTTTTCTAAATACAAGAAGATTGTTATTTATGTCATAAGCATTAATTCTTAGGATATAAAACCCTTTGTTAAGCAATGAACTTTGATTTATTTTTATATTATTTTTTCCGTTTGATAATGTTTGAGATGGCAAGCCAAATACTCTTCTGCCTAGCACATCAAAAATTTGTATTTCAATATTTGTTTCAACAGGCAGGATTAATTCAACATCAAAAATGCCATTGTTTGGATTTGGGAAAACATTAAGGCTATAATCAGTAATATCAAAACTTGTAACTGCAGTGGTTGTTTCTTCATAGTTTGCCACTATAGTAATGTTTTGGCCGGGCATTGTATAGTAGTAATCTTCATTCGAGCTGATTTCATCTCCACCAATAGTCCAGTTAACAAAGTCAAAACCAACTTCG
>JAWOBS010000023.1:0-4618 GCA_046484145.1 Bacteroidales bacterium | reverse complement strand
AAAGCCGCCACCAACCCCATCCTGATAAAAACCCATGGATGTCCTGTCATTTCGACCGAAGGGAGAAATCTCGTAATCTTTACCGGACAACAAAGATTTATAATTTAAAAAAGTAAAAACAGAGAAACCAATTCTACAGATTAATAAGTAACACTGTAACTACCAAATTATTAATACAGGAATTAACAATTACTAATTTTTAGTTGTTTCATTGCTATTTGCTCAGCAGCTTTTACTAATGGATAAGCTGCTGGAGATGCAGTTAAACAAGGATGCGTACCAATTTGCATTGACAACAATGAATTAACTGACATCCTGTTTTGAATAATAATTCCAATAACATTTGTTAGTTCACCTGCTTCACTACCACCAAACACTTCTCCACCTATAATAACGCCTGAATGTTTTGCAGCAATGAGTTTAACAATTTGTTTATGAGCATCCGGCAAGTTCCCGGGATGACGATTAACTCCTTCAAACACGCCTGTTAAAGTTTCTATATTTTCTTCTTTTGCAATCTGCTCGGTAAGTCCCGCAGTTCCAAACCCGGTATTATTTAAAGCTGTTGAATAAATAGCTATAGTACCGCTAAAGGTTTTCACTACATTAAGATTAAAAAGATTCATTCCGGCTATTCTTGCTTCGGCACATGCAGTGGAAGCAAGCATAGTAGGAACACGACGGCGTGTCACAAAATCCCGTTTTTGCGCACAATCACCAATTGCAAAAATATCTTTATTGCGGGTTCGCATATATTCATCTACAACAATAAAATTATTTTCATCAACTTCAATTCCTGACTTTTTTGCTAATTCACTATTCGGTTTATATCCCATTGATAAAATCACTGCATCCATCTTCATCTTATCCTGATTTTCCAACTCAATTTCTTCAACCGAATTATTTCCTAAAACACTTTTTATGCCGGTGCCTGTAATCACATTAACTCCTCTTTCTACTAATAATTCATGAACTTTATCAGCAAAATCAACATCAAAAGCTAAATTCAGGATATGAGGCATTTTTTCAACCAAGGTAACATTATAGCCGCTTTTTCTTAACTCATCAGAGAGTTCAACACCAATGAAGCCGGCACCAATAACAGCAATATTCTTCGCCTGTTTTATCTTTTCTTTAATGCTATCAAGATATGCTTTATCTTTTGGGATTACAAAAACATTTTCCAAACCTTCTCCTTTAAGCCATTTGGGCCTAACAGGACTTGATCCGGTTGCAATTACTAATTTATCATACTGAACCTGTTCGCCACTTTTTAATGTCACAATTTTCTTTTCAGAATCAATATCAGTAACTTCATCTACTAATGATTCAATACCATTTTTCTGCATCATCATATCAACAGGCATAAGATTTTTTTCACTATTTTCAAGTGTTCCAAAAACATATGGTATCCCACATGGGACCATTACATCTTTTTGCATTTTTACTAAAATAAAACTTTTTTCTGGCCAGTTAGCTTTACCTGTAACAGCAGCCACCATCCCGGCTGCACTTCCTCCAATTATTAATACATCAGTGTTTTTCATTTGTGTTATTGTTTAATTATTATTAAAAAGGTTTATTATTTATTAGCTGTTTCCACTTTTTATAAAATCAAAAACAGTTCATTTATACTGTTTATATTTAGAAATAGCTTTGCTTACCTCTGACATTTTAAATCCATACTTTTTTCTGAGGCGTCCTAATCGTTCATAAGACATACTTTCCGGAATGTTTAACTCATTACAAATAAAAGCACATGGAACATCATACTGTGATGCAACATTATTCAAACTTTGAGTCCCTGAAACACTACACTTTTCAGTCACATTTTCCTTTTTTGATTCAAAATCTTTAACATCAGTATGCGAGCGGCTGCTATTCTGTGTATTTAACTTCCTGTCAGCTTCCGGACTATCATTACTTATAATATCATTTACACTTTTATCTGCATCTCTGCTTCTAATAACCTCAGCATTTTTCAAAACTCTTTTCCGGTACAAATTTTTATAATCAACTTTATCAGGAACTACAAATAAAGGAGATGATATAAAAAACAATGCTGTAATGATAAGAAATACTGAAAATACTATTCTCATATTCTTTTTGGGAATCAATCGCCTAAAAAGACAAATAATCATAGTCCAGTGAAAAATAATATGCAAAATAATAAAAACAAGAAATGCAATACTTACTATCAGGTGGATTGTCCCCCACTGATGCCTGTCCATTCCCCAAAGCTCAAGATTTACATTTTGCCCGTATATCAAATTTCTTTTATCACCGGAAACTAATACATACTTTATAAGAAAACCTATCCCTGCCATTAACATGAGAAATAATAACAAAAATATGTCTATAAGCAGGTTTAACTTTGCTTTATCCCTGCAAAATTTTATAAAACTATTCATAATCAAATATTTTTAATGGACTACAATAATTAACTATGCAAATTTGAATTGTAAACAATAAAACTTCCTTTTCTTACATTTAACATATCAGCAATAACATCACACTTTACCATTAATAAAAAATATAAACGAGAGTCATTTTCGTTTAAAAGTCCTTCAAAATTTCCTTGTCCTTTTGAAATAATAACATCTGCCTTATTATACATTCTTATAAATTCATCACTACATTTCGTCAACACAGTAGAAGGCGCATCATAACCATTGGAAATAACATTTGCCACTTCTGACATGGAAACATCTTTGGCATCATCAATTGTTACATCATTCAAAACCGGAGAATCTTTAACAACATAAGTAACATTATTGCTTCTCAGCGCAGTTTCTATAAATAAACGGTCAAAAACTATTTCACCGGCATTATCTCCGAGGTATAAAATGTTTTCAGACCCCTCAATAGCCTTTTGCAGGAGCTTTGAATGATCAATAGCAAATGAAGCATTTAAAACATTTTCTATTGTACTGTCAAGATCGAAACTGTTGCTAGCACCATAATCCATTATATTTCCGGCTATTGCTAATCTTAATGCTTTATTAAAATTATTTACAGACATGTCGTTCTTACAGTTTGAGTATAATTCCAAAGCAATTTGGTTGCTCAGACGTTTTTCCTCAAAAAAAGGATCAGAAATATCAATTAATTTACAAAACTCATGACTAAGAAGCCGCTGAATTTCCGGGCTGCTTAGATACCGGTTTTGTATTAGCAATTCATCCAAATAGTTTAAAAATTGCTGTTGCAAGCTTTCTTTCACAGCGAATTTGCCGAATAAATGATTGTATGTCTTCAAAAAACAATTCTGACATCTTATATCCATTTCCGATAGGATTTATAAAATCATTACAAAAAACGAACTATTGTCCACTACAAATTTAATGAACAATAGTTCATTTTACAAATTAAATAATTATAAAATATCAATTGAAAAAACTAAAGTAAACCCGAAAAAAGTGTAAGAAGGGAAAAGCAAAAGAAATGCAATTTATTTTTTACTATTGGCTGAATTTGATTTAGCCGGCCTTTTGGCTTTCATATTTGAAAATACCTTTTCACTTTTCAGGTTATTAAATTCATCAAACACAAAGCTGTTAGATACCATTATACTCATGAAAAGATTAATTGCAGCACCAACAAAAATTGCAATAACTATCATTATCTGGTATTTGATTGCCACAACTGGCGAACTGCCTCCCAGCAACTGTCCTGTCATCATTCCGGGCAATGAGATTAAGCCCATTACAGAAATGTTTGCAATCAGAGGATTTAGAGATTGCTTAACAGCTTCAGAAAGGAAAGGCCTCAATGTCAGCTTCATATTACCACCTGTATTGGTAAGTAAAAACTGGTATAATCCTGACTTTTCGTAGAGATCTTTGAAATAAACACGAAGTCCTATAATATTATGATTTAAAGCATTTCCCAATACCATTCCTGTAATAGGAACAAAATACTGCGCATCAAACACATAATCTAATCTAATAATCAACCCCAAAAAGAATGCATCAATAATAATAACTGATGTTAAACCTGAAATGATCAAGGGTAATGCAAAATACTTTCTGTTTAAGTAAGCTCTCTTTATAGTTGTAAAAACACCAACAATTATCATTATAACTACCCACAAAGAATTAACCCATGCGTTGTTCAATTCAAAAACCCATTCAAGATAAACAGCAACCAGGGCAAGTTGTAAAACCATCCTAAGAACACTGACAAGGATGCTTTTTACGATTTTAATTCTAAAATACAATAAAAAAGCAACAGGCAGAATTAAAGCCAGGAAGCTAAGAAATAGTTCAATATAGCCAATATCAATGGTTGAATTCATATTTCAAATATTTGATCTGCCCCTTGATGCCACAGCTTATTATGAGAGGCCGAAACTATTGTTGTACCTTTTAATTCTTTGATAGTATTAATTAATAATTTTATTGATTTATCATCCAAAGATGCAGTGGGCTCATCCATTAAAACAACTTCTTTGTTCAATGCAAGGCATATAGCTATAATGGCTCTTTGTTTTTGTCCACCGCTGATTTTAGAAAAACTCCTATGCAAGATCTCCGCTTCCAGTCCAAGTTTTTCCATTATGTTGCTGATATTTCCATTATCAGTTTCGAGATTCATCATTCTTGCCAGCTCATAAGCA
>JAWOBS010000008.1:0-3821 GCA_046484145.1 Bacteroidales bacterium | reverse complement strand
CTTCCATCAATCAATAGTGGAGATGAATTTGTTGATCCCGATAGTCCTTTCCTTGAGTTACCTAATTACTTTAATTTTTTGTATCACTCTGCCCATCGCATTGGGTGTCGGAACTTTACCCTGTCCCATTTGATTAAGAATAAACCTTAATTTATTCACAGGTCCAACAATGCTTCTAATAAAAAAGAAGGCAATTAAAATACCCAAAACGATCACAACAGCTGTAAGGATAATTGTTAATCTTTCGAGATATTCGAGTGATTCATTCATTTGCGAATAGCCTTGCTCAACATAATTTTTCTGTGTTGTAATCAACTCGTCGAGCATCTCGTTAATCTGGCTGGTATAATTTACTATGTCTCCCCCCGGCTCCATCATTGGCCTGACTAAAAACAGTGTCATAGGGTCGTCATAACTCTCCCAGCTGCTTAGCTCTTCCATTATATATTTTTGTGTAACAAATAGAAGATCAACAAGATTGAAAATCTCTTCCAGTTTTTCCTGCATTTCCACATCCCAGTGGACTGCAATTTCTTCCAGTTTTGACTTTATTTCGGGATAAACCTTTGAATTAAGTTCACGCAATTGTTTTTTATCCTGAGAATCATCATCGCTTTGAATAAAAATCCAATTTCCAATAAGTTTTTCACTGGTAATAATCATACTATTAAACTCCATAAGCAGCAACATGGAAGGGACATAAACGTTGTTATTCTGGTCATTAATCTGCTGGCTCTTTCGGAATGTAGTAAAAGTGAAGATATTACTTATTAGAAAAAAAACAATCAAAATGGCAAAACCTATACTTAACTTCCTGCCAATACTAAGTTTGATTTTCATTATAAAACTATTTTAATGTTAAGATGACTTATATGTAAGCATCAAGTTTCATCCTCAACTTATTCAAAACAATGATGTTACATTTTATTCAATTATAAAACAAATTAAATAATTAATGAAATACACTAAACATTAAGTTATTTACTTGTTATCAACAAAAATATTAAAATATTTTGAAGAGTTTTATAAATAATAAAAAAACTGCTAAAAAAGATTCAGCAGTTTTTAATAAAATTAGTCAACCACAATACCCAACCTGGTGATTTCGCCTCCTAATGTAACTCCAAGAGCTTTAGCATTAGATTGGCTAATCTCAAAGCGTTGCCTGCCACCAACTAAAACAAAATTAACTATAGCACCATTTCTAATTGCATTGCGTGAGTTTCCAACAACTAAGGCTTTAATACCTTTTGATTTTAAAGCACTAACAATATCGCTAATACTCCTGGAATGATTTGACGGGACATAAATAATATGACATTTTGAAATATCATTTATAGAATTATAATTCCTGGGGACGATTTTTTGAGAACCAACTCTTTTTGTATTAGCCATATCCTGAAGCTCCTCAAACATTGGAGAATTACCATACACAGCCATTATAAAATCACCGGATTGATAATCTGAAGGCCATGAAATTAACCTTGTAAAATTGTACAAAAACACTGACTGCATCCTTATTTCAGTTTGCTGTCCATAGATATTTGCAGATAACAAAACAAATATCATGACTAATGAAACAAAAAATGCTTTCTTTATTCTTTTCAACGCTATCATAACTTATAACAGTTTGTGAATGTTAATATAGATATTTCAAAAATACTTAAAATAAAGTAATAAAACTAAACATTTGGACTGATTTAATAATTATTAAGTATAAATACGTTAAAAGTTATGACGTTTCTACTAATTTGTCACTTCAAAATAATGATTAACAAGATCAGCCATTTCCATTATAATCATAGCCGTAGCGCCCCATACGATTTTCTCATTATAAATAAAACAAGGAGTTTGCAGTTTTTCACCACTGCTCATTGCAATAAATTCTGATTTATAGTTTTGATTATCTAAAAAGAAATCCAGCTCTACTTCAATAATATCCATTACTTCAAAGGAGTCAGGAACAAAAAACGGCCTTTTGTTCATATATCCAACAAATGGATAAACAATATAATTACTTGGCGGTATAAACAAAGGTGTTAGCTTGCCGATTATATTTACATTATTGGGATTAATGCCTATTTCTTCATTTGCTTCTCTTAAGGCTGTTTGTTCAATGCTTTCGTCTCTTTCCCTTTTCCCGCCGGGAAATGACACCTGTCCACCATGCACTCCATTGTAAAATGGCCTTTGAATTAAAACAGTTTTCAACTGATTATCTGCCGGATAGATTAATATTAATACTGAACTTGATATTGTGTTAGTGTTTGTTTTGGGTTTTAGAATATCGCTTATTCTTATCTTAGGAGCCATTTTAACTTGTGAAGAAGGGCCCGGTAATTCCGAATCAAAAATACTTTGCAATACTTCAAGTGTAACTAAATTATTTTGCATTAGTTTCTTAAACGACATGAAAAAATGATTTATTAATAATACAATAAAATTATATTTCTATGAACTCATTATTTATGCTTAACAAAAATATTTTTGAAAAATTTTTACATAATTATATGTCAGCAAAAAAAAAACAATACCTTTGCGTTGTTAAACAAAGTTAAAATAAAAATAACCAACAAAATGAGAACATTAAAAGTATTAACAATCGTAATGGCAGGCTTGTTTATTTTCAGTGCCTGCGAAAAAGCATTAACACCTGAGCAAGTTGCAGAAAAATTTCTAAACCTTGTTGAAGAGCAAAAGTTTGAAGAAGCAAAAGAATATGGCACAGAACAAACTCAGCAAGTTCTTGACATGTATGCTTCTCTAAATCAAATGGGTGCAAGCATGGCGGAAGATGAAGAATTTGAACCGGGAAAGATTGAAGAAATCGAATGTGTAGCTGAAGGTGACAAAGCCAAATGTACTTACACTATCGATGGTGAATTCGATGAAATTCCATTGGTAAAACAAGATGACAAATGGTTAGTTGATCTTAAAAAAGAATCTCCATTTGATGACATCGATGTTGACGTGGACGAGGAAGAAATGGAAGAACTTGAAGAAGAAGCTGAAGAAGTAGTTGAATAGTTTTACCTTTGATTTGCTTTGAACAAGTACATTATTTTTCTTTACTTGTTAAAATTATTGTTCCTGTTGGGTTGTGATAATACAGCCCATCAGGAACAATTTTTTTATGAAAAGTACTCTCTTACCGAAGAGGAACTAAATATAATTAATGATGGAGATATAATCCTGCGACAGGGACAAGGATTTGTCAGTAATCTTATCATGAAAACCCTGGAAGAAGATCCTCCGCTTTCACATGTGGGTATTATTACAAAATCTCAGGAGGGTGAATTTAACGTTATTCACTCTGTTTCAAGCACTCTTTCCGATTTTGATGGCATACAGATTCAAAGCCTGAATAGGTTTGTTAAAGAAAGTGTGCCAAAATCCGTTATTATAGTCAGATATCACGGAAATGATTATGAGCATGTGGACAACCACCTCGTTTCTAAGCAAGCTCATTTATTTCTTGATCAAAAAATTCCATTTGATCACTCCTTTGACTTTACAGACACTACTAAATTTTTCTGCTCTGAATTAATATGGAGAGTATTTAAACAAGTTTATGATGAAGAGATCTTTCCACCTTCTGAGAACGAATTGAATGTTGAAAATTTAAAATTTTACCATTTTCTGAATCCGGAAACCCATGCGCCGCTGGAGTCCGCGGACGGCTGTCTGACCTGTCATCAGCCGCATTCTGCAGAGTATGCCGGTTTGCTGCCGGCACCGCCGGAAGGGGAGCACTGCCTGAGCTGTCACCCCGATGTCGCTAAGGATGCGGCGAAACTGGCGCAGCCGCACATGCCGGTGAC
>JAWOBS010000007.1:0-3004 GCA_046484145.1 Bacteroidales bacterium | reverse complement strand
TCTGATTCCATGTATCCTGTCGGGTGATAATCAAAAGAAGCATAACCACGGGAAATAGTTTTCAACTTATCATAAAAATCAAAAACTATTTCGGACAGAGGCATTTGAAAAGAAAGCTCAACCCTGTCGGTAGTCAGGTATACCTGGTTTTTAATCACACCTCTTTTTTCCATGCAAAGAGACATTACAGGCCCAATAAATTCGGATTTAGTTATTATCTGTGCAGAAATAAAAGGTTCTTCAATATATTCAAGCTCATTAGGCCCGGGCAAATCGCTGGGATTATTAACAATTTTCACTCCTCCTTTTTTTGTATAAGCCTTGTATGAAACGTTGGGAATTGTTGTGATAACTGTCATGTCGAACTCACGTTCTAAGCGTTCCTGGACAATTTCCATATGCAACATACCCAGAAATCCGCAACGAAATCCAAATCCAAGTGCAGCAGAGCTCTCCGGCTCGAAAGTTAGTGAAGCATCATTAAGTTGCAACTTTTCCATTGCTGTCCGCAACTCCTCAAACTCATCAGTGTCAACAGGATATATACCTGCAAATACCATTGGCTTTACATTTTCAAAACCCTGAATCATTTGATCTGCAGGTTTGCTAACGTGAGTTATGGTGTCGCCAACTTTTACTTCGCGAGCATCTTTTATACCTGAAATTATATAACCAACATCCCCGGCAGAAATTTCTTTCTTAGGGAATTGTAAAAGTTTTAAGATTCCTACTTCATCAGCATGATATTCGTGTTTTGTCGCCATGAATTTTACATGATCATCCTTCTTTATAGAACCGTTCATCACCCTGAAATAAGCGATTACTCCCCTGAAAGGATTGTAAACAGAATCAAAAATAAGAGCTTGCAGCGGAGCTTTAGGGTCACCAACAGGAGGTGGAATTTTTTCAACTATAGCTTTTAATATCTCCTCAACACCCCTGCCTGTTTTACCACTGGCAGGTATAACATCTTCAGGCTCACAGCCGATAAGGTCAACTATTTGATCGGTAACTTCCTCAGGCATAGCACTGTCCAAATCCATTTTATTTAAAACAGGAATAATAACAAGATCGTGCTCAAGAGCCAGGTATAAATTTGATATTGTCTGAGCCTCAATGCCCTGTGAAGCGTCAACTATTAAAAGAGCTCCTTCACATGCAGCAATGGAACGGGAAACTTCATAGCTAAAATCTACATGGCCGGGTGTATCTATAAGGTTCAGTTTATATAATTCTCCTTCGTACTCATGATCCATCTGTATTGCATGGCTCTTTATAGTGATGCCGCGCTCCCTCTCCAGATCCATGTTGTCAAGTAACTGCTCTTTTAGGTCCCTGTCGTTTATTGTCTTTGTTGACTGCAAAAGCCTGTCAGCCAAAGTGCTTTTCCCATGGTCAATATGAGCTATTATGCAAAAATTTCTAATATTCTTCACTAAACAATTGTTTCAATTTATTAAAAAATGCTTTAAAAGCTTTTCTTTAAAACTTTTAATATACTTTTGATACAGTCTTGTGTACTTTGTATATTTTTGGCTTGCAAAGATACAATATTTTGACATATTATTTTATGTGAGAATTTACTAATTTTGCTCTTTTACTCACTTGTTTTTGTAAAATAAATTATGATACTTGCCGTATATTAAGTATCGTGAAATCATTACTGAAATATTAAGCAAATGAAAATATATAAAATCTTTACAGCTGTTTTGTTTTTGTTGTTTATTATAAATATTAAGCAAACAAATGCACAGGATACATATCCCATAGATGGAGATTATGGCGGATTGCCGATAGAAACCTGTTCAGGTTATTTTGTGGATAGTGGAGGAGATACAACTACAACATATTCACCCTCAGAGGATTTCTACATTACATTTTTGTCTAATGACATTGATAATGAGCTGATTAAATTTACTTTTGATTTCTTCCAGCTAGCAGAGGGCGATATTTTATATATTTATGATGGTGAAGATGATACAGCTCCATTATTATATGAAGCTCAAAATGATGATTTACACGGAGAAGAAATATGGTTTTCATCCGAATATGCCCACTTCAGATTTGTATCTCAAAGTGATTCTCCCGGTGATTTAGGTTGGTTTGCCAATATTGAATGTTATACTTTTTGCGATGGTTTTTGGGTTGAGGCGCTAACTACAACAGGAAGTTTTAATTATTGTCCATACGATGCATTAGTTGATTTGGAAGCCCAGGCAGGCTATTATTCTGAAAATGCAGTTTATGATCCTGATGATTTTATTTTTACCTGGGATTTCCAGGGAGTAATACAAAATGGAGATCAGGCAAGTATTGAATATGATGATTCCGGAGCTTATACTTTTAATATTATGGTTGAAGACCCGGTAAACAGCTGTGTGATTTCTGACACTTATGTTATAAAAATCGGAACAGTTCCGGATTTTATCGGTACACATGTAAATCCCGATACTATTTGCGCCCGCAGCCAGGCAGTATTAGTTGGAGAGGCTAATCCGACTACATGGACCGGTTTTCCTACTTCTGTCGAAGGTGAATTCCCAATTCCTGATGGTACAGGTGATTCGTTTAATTCATCACTGGATTTTGATGTTTTTGAGCCCCTTGCCGAATTGGAAGATGAACTGGATTTTGACAAAGTTTGTTTTAATATGGAGCATGTTGATTATGGGCAGTTGAGGATAGAACTGGAATGTCCTAACGGTAGCTCTATTTTGTTAACTGATTTTTCTGATGGTGGCGCCAACCTTGGAGAGCCTGTAGTATGGGACACTACAACTCCCGGTAATGGATATGATTATTGCTTCAGTCCGTCTGCTCCATATTGAACCATGGAAGAAACATCTCCGCAATATCATGAATATACGGATAATGCCGGAAATTTTTATTTTAATTCTGCTTTTCTTCCCGAAGGAGCATACTCTGCTGTGCAGCCTTTTTCTGATCTCATAGGTTGTCCGTTAAATGGTGAGTGGAGAGTTAGTGTTACTGATAATGCTGCCGG
>JAWOBS010000355.1:0-3727 GCA_046484145.1 Bacteroidales bacterium | reverse complement strand
TCAGAGCTTACTATCGAGCTTAGAAAAATGTTTGGAAACGACAATGTAATTGCTACAGATATCAGGCAGGCACCTGATGATATCGTCGAAAGCGGCCCTTTTGAAATTCTTGACGCCCTGGATGAGAAAAAATTTGGAGAAGCTGTCGATAAACATAAAATTACGCAAATATATCACCTTGCTGCTATCCTTTCAGGAAATGCAGAGAAAAAGCCACTGCCCAGCTGGAATATTAATATGGAAAGCCTTTTATTATTACTGGAGCTTGCAAGAGAAAAGAAGTTAAAAAAGATTTTCTGGCCAAGTTCAATAGCAGTATTTGGCCCATCAACGCCAAGATATAATACCCCACAATATACTGTGATGGAGCCAAACACCGTTTATGGCATCAGCAAGCTTGCAGGTGAACGCTGGTTAGAATATTTCTTTCAAAAGTTCGGTGTGGATTGCAGAAGTCTTAGATATCCCGGACTTATCAGCTATAAAACTGAAGCCGGTGGCGGCACAACTGACTATGCTGTTGAAATTTTTTATGAAGCTATAAAAAATGGCAAATATGAATGCTTCCTTTCTGAAAATACCTACCTGCCAATGATGTTTATGGAAGACGCAATTAAAGCAACAATTGATATTATGGAGGCAGATGCCGAAAAGATAAAAATCAGGGGCAGTTATAATGTTGCAGGAATTAGTTTTAGCCCTAAAGAAATTGCCGCAGAAATCAAAAAGAGTATTCCCGATTTTTCTATTACTTACAAGCCTGATTTCAGGCAGGCCATAGCAGATTCATGGCCGCAGAGCATCGATGATACTCATGCACGCAAAGACTGGGGTTTAAGAAATACATACGACCTAAAAAGAATGTCAAAAGTGATGCTTGAAGAGGTTGGGAAAAAATTCAAAGGCTGATAGCCATGATCTTTGTTGATACTCACACACATCTTTATCTTGAGCAGTTTGATGATGACAGACAGGAAGCTGTTAAGCGTGCCATAGAGGCTGGCGTAACACAATTGCTTCTTCCAAATGTTGACATTGAAACTGTTGAGCCAATGCTGGAAGTTGCCGCACAATTCCCTGAGAATTGCAAACCTATGATGGCCCTGCACCCGACTTCTGTTAAGGAAGATTATATTGAAAAGCTGGAAGAGGTCAGGAATTTACTTTTCAGCGGTAGGTTTATTGCCGTGGGCGAAACAGGAATTGACCTTTACTGGGATAAAACATTTATAAAAGAACAAATATATAGTTTTGAAAAACATATAGAATGGGCTATTAAATTGGATTTGCCACTTATTATTCATGCAAGAAAATCATTAAATGAGATTTTTAATGTTTTGGATAACTATAAAAACTCAAATCTAAAAGGCGTCTTTCATTGTTTTCCCGGCAATATAGATGAGGCCAAAAAGGCGGTTGACCTGGGGTTTTTCTTAGGAATAGGAGGTGTTGTTACTTATAAGAATAGTGCAATGGCAAAAGTTGTGCAGGAGGTTCCACTGGAATCAATTCTTCTTGAGACTGATGCTCCGTATCTTCCACCGGTGCCATATCGCGGAAAGCGCAATGAAAGCTCATATATTCCCGTAATAGCGCAGAAGATTGCCGATATCAAAGGTGTTGATGTTGAAGTTGTGGCGAAAACAACTACAGTGAACGCCGGTAGATTGTTTGCTTTGTAAGGGGTCAAGCTTTTTTGTTTTTTTTAAACTTATTGTTTTTTTTAAACGGGCAAAAGCAATACATTTGTAAGTCTTTTTATAAAAATATTTATCAGTTTAATGGAAAGTTTTGTAGTATCGGCAAGGAAATACAGGCCAAACACTTTTGATACCGTTATAGGGCAGAAATCAATCACAGGCACACTGAAAAATGCCATTAAAAACGATCATCTAGCCCAGTCTTTTTTATTTTGCGGCCCAAGGGGTGTTGGTAAAACAACATGCGCCAGGATACTTGCAAAAACTATTAACTGCGAAAATCTTTCCGAGAATATTGAGGCATGTAACGAATGCGACTCCTGTAAGTCATTTAATGAATCTACATCTTTTAATGTCCATGAACTTGATGCTGCTTCCAATAATTCGGTAGATGATATCAGGGCTCTTGTTGACCAGGTGAGAATACCACCGCAGCTTGGAAGATATAAAGTGTATATCATTGATGAGGTCCACATGTTGTCAACACAGGCTTTTAATGCATTCCTGAAAACCCTGGAAGAGCCTCCCTCTTATGCTAAGTTTATACTTGCAACAACAGAAAAGCATAAAATCATACCCACAATATTATCTCGCTGCCAGATATATGACTTCGCCCGCATTACGGTTGATGATATTGCCAGTCATATTCAGTTTGTGGCAAAAAGTGAAAATGTGAAGATAGAGGAGGAGGCTGCCCATATTATCGCACAAAAGGCTGATGGCGCGCTTAGAGATGCTCTTTCTATCTTTGACCAGATTGTTAGCTTTGCCGGTGATGAGATAACTTATGATCTGGTAATCGAAAACCTTAATGTGCTGGATTATGATTACTATTTTAAAATGACAGCACATATACTGGAAGCTAATACCTCTGAAGTATTGTTGCTTTTGGATGAGATAATTTCGAAAGGTTTTGAAGGAAGCCACTTTATTCTTGGATTCGGCGAGCATTTGAGAAATCTTTTGGTTTGTAAAAATCCTGAAACTGTTAAGTTAATAGAAGTAAGTGACAGTATCAGGCAAAAATATTTACAACAATGCAATAATTGTCCGGAAGGCTTCTTGCTTGACGCTCTTACAATACTTAACCAGTGTGATATAGATTATAAAACTGCCACTAATAAAAGATTGCGCCTTGAGCTGTCATTGCTGCAGATTGCCTCTCTTCACAATTCCTCAGACACTGAAAAAAAAAAGATAGTTAAGAAGGATTATAAAATATCTTCCCCTAAAGATCAAAAAAAAGAAGACAAAACAGCAAAAACAGATGCTGTTGAAAGCTCTGCCCCGGATACTGAGTCAAAAGAGCAGCCCGCTATAAAACCAGAGCATGAAAAAGAGGACAGCCCCAAACCCGCTTCTCCAAAATCATCCAGAAGTTTCAGCATCAGTATCAAGGATGATAATGATGATGACAAAAAAAAAAATGAAGAATGCTCCATAGTCTCTGAAGATGAGATGCCTGTTGATGATTTTTCAGAACAAGAGTTTAAAACTGCCTGGAAAAAACTTGCGGAAATCTATAAAGATGTTAGCCCAACTATATACATTGCTTTGACAAAAAGCCCTTTGACTCTCAAAGGAACTACAGTGCAATTGCTCATTGACAATCCTATTCAGCTTAGTTCTTGGAGGTTCAAGGGGTCTGGTTTAAAAGTTCGGACTGAACGTCTGTTTTGGATGGCTTCCTCTACTGATGTATCCCCTTTCTTATTAGGACTTGGTAATTGGGTTTGTTCTACTGATTGGGTCATAGGATGTTGTGATTCCTCGACGGTTTCTGTCGTATTCTTCTGCGATCTTTCTGTCTTTATTTTGTAATTTTTTATATTGATACTTCCGTTTATCAGTGGATTAAACGGAAGGGTAGTTAATAATAAAATATCTCCTTTACAGGGCAAAAAAGGAGAGCTATTATGTAGTCCACTATTTTCAATGTATAGTGACGGGACTATTGATTATGCCGGAGCGAGTGCTCCTTATGATGATGAAGGTATTGCTATGCAGCGTTTACCATTAATAGAAAA
>JAWOBS010000354.1:0-3656 GCA_046484145.1 Bacteroidales bacterium | reverse complement strand
ATACTGACCTGTTTTCCTGGCTGCAGGCCGAATTTTGCTAACAATACATTTTTATAGTTATGCTCACAATAATAACAGTTAACCTATTGAAATTCCAGATTTTATTTATAAAAAAATCCAGCTATAAATATCCTCTTTATAATTATACCCTTTTATAAATTATAAACTATCTGTGCTTTTTTGGCAAGTTTTGCAGTCACATTTTCAGGATTAAGAGAATTAAATTCCCATGATCCATATCTACATTTTTAAAAAAATGCCACCCGCTAGTGGATGGCATTTTCAGTTTCTCATGTCAATATTTATTTGTGGGCCCTGCGGTATTCAAAAAACTCTCTGGCAACCTCGGGAAACAGTATATAAGAAAGAACATCTTCCTCTTTTTCAATATAATCTTTAATTTCTTCACGGGCCTCATCCAGAATCGGATCCAGTAAATCGGCAGGCCTACCGTCAAATACTTCAGCATCCTTACCGATTATCTTCTCCTTGATTTCCGGATTTATTTCTCCGGGGGGTTTCCCATAGAAACCTTTCAAGTAGTTCTTTAATTCTTTGCTGGCCATCTTATATCTTTCTCCTGTAGCCACATTCATAACCGCCTGTGTACCGACAATTTGACTCATTGGAGTCACCAGCGGTGGATAACCAAGATCTTTTCTGACTCTTGGAACTTCAAGTAAAGACTCTTCCAGTTTATCAAACATATCCATCTTTTTCATCTGACTTCTCATATTGGAGAGCATACCTCCGGGCACCTGATAAATAAGAACCTCCGGATCAACATCTTTAGGAGCAAGATCTTCAGTATGATCTCCGGCAATCTCCTTAAAATGACGGTTAATTTCTGACACCCTCTGCAGATCAAGTCCGGTATCATATTCAGTATTTTCCAGGGCAGCAATCATGGTCTCAGTTGCCGGCTGAGAGGTTCCCATAGCCAGAGCAGAAAGAGCGGTATCAATTACATCCACATCAGCTTCTATTGCTTTCAAACAGGTCATTGAAGCCAGTCCGCTGGTATAGTGCGTGTGAAATTGCAGCGGAATATTTAAAGTTTCCTTTAATCTAGCAATTAATTCTGTTGCTTCATAAGGTCTTAACAATCCTGCCATATCTTTAAGACAAATAGAATCAGCTCCGGCTGCTTCCAGTGCTTTGGCCTTTTCCAGATATTTTTCTACATTATGTACAGGACTCGTGGTATAAACAACTGTGCCCTGGGCATGTGCTCCAACTTCATTGGCTGTCTCAATAGAAACCCTCATATTGCGGATATCATTTAAGGCATCAAAAATACGAAAAATATCTATACCATTTTTATGGGCCAATCGCACAAACTCCTTAACAGCATCATCGGGATAATGCTTATAACCAACGAGATTCTGCCCCCGTAACAGCATCTGAAAATCAGTTTCAGGGCACTTTTCTTTTAACTTTCTAATTCTCAACCAGGGATCTTCTTTTAAATATCTAAGGGCACTATCAAAGGTAGCACCGCCCCACATCTCAAAAGAATGAAAACCGATATCATCCAGCTCCGAAGCAACCGGAAGCATTTCATCGGTAGACATCCTGGTAGCCATCAATGATTGATGAGCATCTCTCAAAATTGTTTCCGTAAATTCAACTTTATTTTTACCTGCCATTTTTTTCACCAGGCAACCTCAGGAGGGTCTGATATAGTTGCAATGATAATTGGCAAATATACAAGGATGCCAATCGGGCAACTGCTTATTATGGTGGATTCTGTGATTGTTTTATTTGGATTAATAATTTTTAAAGATTGGAGTATTCCTCTTTATTCATGGCTGGTGATATATATAACCGGAAAAGTTATTGACGGAGTTCTTGAAGGTGTTAGTTATGAAAAGACTGTTTTTATTATTTCTGATAAATATAAAGAGATTAGTGAAAAAATATTGTACGACCTTGATAGAGGTGGCACTGTTCTTAGCGGCAAAGGGATGTATAATGGAGATGACAAAAAAGTTCTTTTTGTAAATGTAACACGCAGAGAACTGGGTATTTTGCAGGATTATATTCATCAGATAGATCCTAAAGCATTTTTAACCGTTATAGATGCTTCGCAGGTACTTGGTGAAGGTTTTAAAAGGCTCGAAGAAGTAGAATCTTAGGCCATATTATTCTGAGTTGGAAATATGTTTTGGCTGTTTTGTGCTTTTTTTAGGATATTGTGAAATAAAGAGTGCAATTGACAAAACAATAATTAGGACAACAATACCCCAGTGGATGTCATTAAATGTAAATCCCCTGTCAAGGAAAAAGCTGTAAACGACCGGGCCGAGCGCAGTGCTTAGTACCATCGTGAAGGTAAATAAACTCCTAACACTGCCTAAGCTTTTTATCCCGAAGACTTCGGCATATATGGCGTTTATTACCGGGCTGTGCATTCCTGCTGATATTCCTGTTAATGTCCAAAAAATAAATGGTGTAACAGAATGATCAAATATATTCAGAATGGATATTCCAATTGCCATTGGAAGTAGTAAAAATGGAAATAACTTCCTTGCTGATAATGCATCTATCATCGGGCCGGAGAGAATTGAGAATACAATTGATGCAGCTGCATATCCTGTAATGCCGGCAGCCATTAATTCTGCAGGCCAACCCTTGTAATCGGCGATAAAAATCTGGAAGAAGAATAATGTGGTCAGGGTAAAACCTGTCAGCATTACTGTTGGAGCAAATAAAAGGAAGTTTTTACTTTTTAAAACATCAAGTTGAGAAAAACTCCTTTCATTGTCAATTTCTTTTACCTCATCCTTGTCTTTTAAAGGGATTTTGGGCTTCTCTTCGACAATATCTTCCGCTTTGAATTTTGACAGCGTCCACAAAGAAAATGGCAAAAGTATTAGAAGTATTAAAGCTGCTGTAATTATAAAAGTTTCTCTCCAGCCTACAAAAGATATTAAACTTATAATAATTATCGGGAGGCTTGCTTCTCCCAATGGAAATCCCAAGTATGCGACACTTAAAGCTTTTCCCCTGGCATGATGGAAATATCTTCCCATCGTTGTCATTGAAGTATGGCTTAGCATACCCTGTCCAAAAAAACGCAACAAAAAAATTGAAATAAATAGCAGAACCAGGTTTATTGATAGCGCTGCCACTATATTGGCAATAAAAATACCCCCGATTACTAACAGTGTGAAAATTTTTAAATCTATCCTGTCAATTATTTTACCTGCAAATATTATTGTAAATGCGCTTAACAAGGTTGCGGATGCATATATCCAACTATATTCTGTGCGTGTTATATCAAAAGAGTTAAGAAATGAAGGTATGTACAAGGATAAAAGGAAGGTTTGCCCAAAACTGCAAAAATACACCAATACCAGCCCAAAAAGCAGAATTTTATAATTTGAAATAAAAAATCTGTAATAGTTCATATTTTCGTTCGGATTTTATGGCTGCAAAGTTAAACAAGATATCATTTGTTGTGTTGTTTTTTTAAGATGGGTGGTGGGTGGTGGGTGGTGGGTGATGGGTGACGGGTGACGGGTAATCGGTTGTCCATACCTGGGCGTGGAGATGGCCTCAACAGGCGAGGTAGGCTGTATTGGACAAACATATTACGAAGCTATACTCAAATCCATGCTTTCTGTGGGATATACCATACCCAAAAAGAATGT
>JAWOBS010000188.1:0-3799 GCA_046484145.1 Bacteroidales bacterium | reverse complement strand
GTCATATACAGGTAAAACAAATGCTCTTGTCCTCCATCAATAGGGAAATTATCCTTGTATGCACCTTCCAGTATTTTAATATTGCGTACATACCAAGCTATTAAATCTCCATACACTGTTACCCGGCGCATTTGAGAATCTGTATTACCTTCAACATTAGTGACTTTTAAATTTGCCGAGTGGTTTCCATTTTCTTCATAAGTATGTGTAGGATTTGCTTCTGTTGAAGTATTTCCATCACCAAAATCCCATTCATAGGAATCTGCATCCATAGATAAATTTTTAAACTCCACAGTTGCAGGTGCCGTGTAATAATTTCCTTCAATCTCAAAATCGGCAGTTGGCTCTGGTTCACTTTCTGAACAGGAAAACGTTAATACAACAAATGATAACAAAACAACAGGATAGAAAAAAAGATTCTTCTTCATAATTCAATTTTTTTTAATTAACAATAAATTTGACTATTAAGTAAAAGCAAAAAACAAACAAATTTTGTTAGTAATATACTTATTTGTGCTGCTTTTAATTATTAGTTGAAGTAATAATGATTTTTGAAAATAAAAAATGAAATTTTTAATTGTTTTTTGCTAATAATCATTTTAACGACAAAAAACAATAACCTCTGAAAGCTTTGCTCCTGCAAAAGTATTTTTTTGACTTTAGGGAGACATGCTTTAATATCAATACAAAAAAATACAGGCTTTCATATTTGATTCAATGAAAGCCTGTATTATCAACATCGTTGATTGCAATCGCTCAACTGATGAATAGTGTATTAAAAAGAAGGTTTGAAAAATTTTGCTCTACCATTTGAGGCATTCATCATAATTATACGTGGCTCATCATTTCCATCGTACATAACATCGAAATCAGTCCAACCTGATGACCATTTGCCTTTATCTTTCACAGAATCACCAATAGAACCATCATTGTTCATCACATAAACATTGTAATGGCCTGATTCCTTTTTAAACTCAAAAAGATAGGTCTTTCCATCAAGTTTGAAAAAAACGAAGCTTGACCAACCGGGGTATGTTTTGCGTTCAAAAACAGGATTTCCGCCAGTATTAAGGTTCCAAATATTTGAAACTCCTGATTGAATGTTATGACAAAACAAAAAGTCTACGTCACCTACCTGGAAGGTTTCAATTTTATCGAATCCTTTTCCAAGTGTTAAATCAGCTGTAAAATCAAGCTTCATCTGCCCTGAAGATAAATTTTGAGCATGTAGGCCAGCACTCAAAGAGAATATGAATATCCCCAGAAAAATTACTTTTTTAATCATTTTAATAAAGTTTAGTTAGTGCCTACTCTTCTCGATTTTCGGCTTCCTCGAAAGATTTAAATAAAAAGCGGTGTAGCATTTTTTTAACCACTTCTATTTTAAATATTTGTTGCAATAAAGAAAATAAATGAATTAAAAATTTTCATTTAGTAGTTTTTATTATCACTTATCAATAGCTCATTGAACTTAATTATTAACAATTAATTCACTATTTTAACTAACTCAACTCTCCTGTTCCGGGCTCTTCCATCATCATCTTCATTGCTGGCAACCGGGGCCCATGGACCTAATCCGCGAGGAATTAGTCTGTCTGCTGAAATACCTAACTCTGATGTCAGAAATTCCACAACTGCTTCCGCACGGCGCTTTGATAAGTCCATATTGTATTCTTCGCTTCCGGTAGCATCAGTATGGCCTACAACCCCAATGTCAAGTTCCGGCTGCTGTTTCAAAAGATTGGCAATTTCTTTAAGCGTAGACTCAGATTCTTCTCTGATAGTAGCTTTGTCGGTATCGAAGTGGATACCATAGATGCGAACACTTCCTTTTTTTTCAATATCCTTTGCCATTGCCTCGGCATTTAATTCAACTTTCACTTTACCAGTAGTCATAGGTTTTTCTTCCAGAATCTGAAGAGCAGTTACAGGCTGATTATCTTCATCAGCATATTCACTAATCCAGGTATGGGCAGAAACATAAACATGTCCGTCATCTTGCGGAAGCCGTGCCAAAAAGTAACTTTGATCCTTGCCCATACCAACATTCTTGCTATGTTCGCCTTCAAAACTATCAAAATCTAAATCCCAATAAATATCATTCGGAATCTCATCCATACCTCCAAAACATTCATACACCAATTCGAAACCGGCATTTTTCAAGGCATGCTGATAGTTCCTTTGTATCTGCAACACTGACAAACCTTTTTCAGGCAAGAAGTATAGGATTCGTGTTACTTCGCCTTCCGGCTGAATTTTCTTTAGTTCACCATCATCTTCTTCTGTGTAAAAAGTAATCCGATCATAATCATAATGCTCGTATCCACGAATGTAAGCACCTTCATAGCGGGAAATCATAGGATGGTCTTCACTACCTTCAATATCTTGCCGGGCATAAGCGGCTATAGGTGTGATTCCTGAAAATACAAAAATCGTTACGGTTAAATTAAAAATCATTTTTTTAAACATAAAAACTCCTTTTTTTTAATATTTGAAAAAAATTATTTGCTTTATTTGTCATGTTTTTCGTAAAGCTATTTAAAGCATAATTTTTTATAAAAAATTATTCAAAAACTCTATTCTACAGGAATAATATTTTATAAATTCTCTTCAACTAAATTCAAAATTTATTCCAAAAAACACATGTCGTATTTTCAAAAACAAGCATGATATTTAGATTTGGTGTTCATAGGGAAAACTGTTTGTTTACTTATAAAAATGCCAAATAAACGAAAAACATTATGTGTAAAAATATACACACATGTGAAGAAGTTGCACATTATCAATCATCTTTTCTTTTGTAAATTATTAAATGATTTTTTTTTCTATACTCTGTTTATGAAAAAAATCCAAGCAAAAAGGCTTATTATAAGGAAAGTATATAATTACATCAAAACATTTACATCCATTAACAATACAAATAAAACAGATATTTTATATGGTATAGAAATTGCGTTTTTTATGTAGGGTTATTACTGTTTGGGATTATAAATAATTATTCTTCAAGCCCTGTTATTCAGCAATATAAAACTTATAATTAATTATCACAATGATGGTCAAACCTATTAATAAATATATAATAAATAAGATATAATGGGTTGATATTTATCCGGAATTATTAAGAAAAAAATAATAACAATAAAAAACCAAAAAAATGAAAGCACATCTAGATAAATTAAAAGAGTTACTTGGAGATGATTTGCCATATTTGTTAGATCATAAAAGTAAAACTATTGAAAAAGAACAATTAATATCTCCATCACCAGATTTTTTGGACAAGGTTTTTTTGTCAAGCAACAGGAAGCCCCAGGTATTGAAAAGCCTTGCTTCAATATTTAATCATGGCCGTTTAGCAGGAACGGGCTATTTAAGTATTTTGCCTGTAGATCAAGGTATAGAGCACTCGGGAGGTAGTGCCTTTGGTCCCAATCCAATTTACTTTGATCCGGAGAATATAATAAAACTGGCTATGGAAGGAGGCTGCAATGCTGTTGCGACAACCATGGGAGCGCTGGCTATACTTTCTCGTAAATATGCACACAAGATACCTTTTATAGCTAAAATAAATCATAATGAACTTCTTACCTATCCGAATAAGCATGATCAAATTATGTTTGGCTCTGCCTATGATGCCTGGAACCTGGGAGCAACGGCAATAGGGGCAACAATATATTTTGGCTCAGAAGACTCCAATCGACAGATCATAGAGGTTGCCGAAACATTTGAAAGGGCTCATGAGCTGGGAATGGCAACAATATTATGGTGCTATGCCAGGAACAGTGAATTTACAAAAGACGGC
>JAWOBS010000174.1:0-17110 GCA_046484145.1 Bacteroidales bacterium | reverse complement strand
AATCAGGAATTAAAAGATTTGTAAATAACCTATAAGAATAAGTTAAAATATAAATTTTAAATATAAATGTAAATGTAAATGAAAATGATTTTCCCCTTTGCGAACCTTTGCGATATCTCAGCGTAACTTTGCGTAACAGCTATTCCGCAGAGAACCGCAGAGAAAAAACAAATATCATATTATTTTTATACGTTTGTATATATTAAGCAAGGAAATCAAATCAATATTAACCAAAACACAAAACACTATGAACTTTGAATTTACTGAGGAACAAAAAATGATTCAGCAAGCTGCTAAAGATTTTGCTGTGAGAGAATTATTACATGACGTAATAGAAAGAGATACAAAGTCAGAATTTCCGGCCGACAGGATAAAAAAACTTGCCGAGCTTGGATTCCTGGGAATGATGACTGATACTAAATACGATGGCGGTGGAATGGATACAATTTCCTATGTATTAGCTATGGAGGAAATTTCAAAAATTGATTCATCCGTTGCCGTTGTTATGTCTGTTTGTAATTCCCTTGTTAACTGGGGCATCGAAAAATACGGATCGGAAGAGCAAAAAGAAAAATATCTTAAACCCCTGGCAAGAGGAGAAAAAATAGGAGCATTCCTATTATCCGAACCTGAAGCCGGCTCTGACGCCACCAAACAAAGAACAACTGCTGAAGATAAAGGAGACCACTATCTGCTTAATGGTACAAAAAACTGGATAACCAATGCTAATTGTGCATCTACTTATATTGTCATTGCTCACACTAATCCTGAGAAAGCTCACAAAGGAATTAATGCTTTTATTATAGAAAAGGACACACCCGGAATTAGCCTTGGGCCTCATGAAGATAAGATGGGCATGAGAAGTTCGGATACGCATTCTGTCATGTTTACGGATGTTAAAGTTCCTAAAGAAAACAGGATAGGTGAAGATGGCTTTGGATTTAGCTTTG
This sequence comes from Bacteroidales bacterium, assembly GCA_046484145.1. Taxonomy (GTDB): domain Bacteria; phylum Bacteroidota; class Bacteroidia; order Bacteroidales; family UBA7960; genus PWND01. The sequence continues at coordinate 16,160 of JAWOBS010000174.1, read as the reverse complement.
CAATGAAAACTCTTGATGGTGGTAGAATAGGTATTGCTTCTCAGGCTCTTGGCATTGCTTCAGGAGCATTTGAGCGTGCTTTAAATTATTCTAAGGAAAGGAAAGCTTTTGGAACTGAAATAGTTAATCATCAGGCAGTTGCTTTTAAGTTAGCCGATATGGCTGTTAAAATTGAAAACGCCAGGAATTTATGCTTAAAAGCTGCATGGATGAAAGATCAAAAACAAGCATATGGTGTTATGAGTGCAATGGCAAAACAATATTGTGCTGATATTGCTATGGAAGTTACAACAGAAGCAGTGCAAATACATGGCGGATACGGCTATGTGAAAGAATATCACGTTGAGAGACTTATGAGGGAAGCTAAATTAACCCAGATATATGAAGGTACTTCAGAAATTCAAAAAATTGTGATTTCAAGATCGCTTTTAAAATAATTGACAGATAAGCATTTTGATTGAATAAGTTGCAGAGTTACATGTTTCCTATAGTAATGGATTAATATGTAACTCTGTTAATCTGTGGCAGCTACCAAAATTGCATAAGCAATTAAAATTTGCTTTTCAGATAAAGGATATTAATTTTGCAGTCGAAAAAGGCAATAAATGTTTAATTATTAATTAAATAATATAATATGAAAATTTTAGTATGTATTAGTGAAGTTCCGGACACTACCACTAAGATTAAGTTCGTAAATGACAATAAGGAACTTGACAAATCAGGAATCCAATGGATCGTTAATCCCTGGGATGAACTGTCTTTGACCAGAGCAATTGAGTTGAAAGAAGCTTCAGGAGGGAAAATTGAAAGTATTACCGTTATAAATGTTGGTACTAAAAACTCGGAACCAACAATTAGAAAGGCATTGGCTATGGGCGCTGATAATGCTATTAGAATTGATGCCGAACCTAAAGAAGCATTTTTTGTTGCATCACAAATAGCTGAAGTTGTTAAATCAAAAGATTTCGATATTATCCTTACCGGACTTGATTCTGCCGATTATAATGGCTCTTCAGTAGGAGGGATGCTGGCTGAAGTTCTTGATATGACATCTGTTTCAGCTGTTTCAGCATTAAATATTGATGGAGATAAAGTGTTTGTAAACAGGGATATTGATGGTGGTACAGAAAAACTTAATGTCCAAACTCCATTCATTGCTGTGGTTCAAAAAGGAATTGCTATAGATCCCAGAATTCCGGCAATGAGAGGTATTATGATGGCCAGAAGCAAGCCGCTTGAAGTTGTAGAACCGGTAAATGCTGAAAATTTAACAGAATATATTGATTATGAATTACCTCAACCTAAAGGTGCTTGCAGGAAGTTTGACGAAGATAGCATTAAAGAATTGGTTGATGTTTTACATAATGAAGCAAAATTGATATAAATAAAAAAATTATATAAAATGGCAGTACTAGTATATACAGAAAACAGAGAAGGCGTTTTTAAAAAAGCTACTTTTGAGCTTCTTTCTTATGCAAGTGAAATTGCAAAGAATATAAATGCTGAAGTTATTGCATTATCAATAGGTAATGTTAGCCAGGACGAGCTTAATAAATTAGGTAATTATGGAGCTAAAAAAGTTATTTCTGTTAATGACGAAAAACTTTCAGTTCTTGTTAATAAAATCTATACAGCAGCTATTGCTGAAGTAGTTGAGAAAGAAAATGCAGATATTCTGCTAATGTCTGATAATATCACAGGCAGGGCACTGGCTCCAAGATTATCAGTTAAGCTTAAAGCCGGAATGGTTTCAGGCGTTATATCTTCTCCCGAATCCTACGATCCTTTCGTTATTAAAAAGAAAGTTTATACAGGAAAGGCAATCTCAAATATTAAGATTTTAACTGATAAGAAAGTTCTTACATTATCGCAAAACTCTTTTGGAATTGCTGACCCAACCTCAGATACACCTCAAATAGAAGAATTCAAGCCTAATGTTGACGGCATCGAAACTAATATTTCAGTTGAATCTGTTGATAAGATCACAGGAAAATTATTATTAACAGATGCTGAAATCGTTGTGTCCGGCGGTAGAGGACTTAAAGGCCCCGAAAACTGGAACCATATAGAAGAATTGGCGGAAGTTTTGGGTGCTGCCACAGCTTGTTCAAGGCCGGTTTCTGATGAAGGCTGGCGTCCTCATGATGAGCATGTCGGACAAACAGGTAAGATTATCGCTCCAAACTTATATTTTGCTTGCGGTATCTCCGGAGCAATACAGCACGTTGGTGGTATATCTTCTTCTAAATATATTGTTGCTATCAATAAAGACCCTGATGCACCAATATTTGATGTGGCTGACTTTGGAGTTGTTGGCGACTTCCAAAAAGTCTTGCCTGAACTAACAAAAGCTATAAAAGAAGTAAAAGGCGCATAAAACCTAGTTTTTCTTTTATCTATAAAAAGCATTTAGTGTATATTTAATACATTAAATGCTTTTTTTTATGCAATTTGTTAATAATTTGTATTTGTTAAAGTTTTGATATACAGATTTTTGCAAGTTATGTTTAACATATTTTTATATATAGTTAATAAATATTTTGAAAAATTAATAATCAAATAAATTTTTATTTAATTTTGTTGATTAGTAAAAATCAGTTATTTATAGTCTTACGCATTATTGTTAAACTTAATATTACTATCTTATGAAAACAAAACAAAAACTTTTTGGATTCTCAATCGCCTTTTTAGTTGTAATGCTTGCATTTACATTTACTGCTTGTAAAAAAGACCCTGTTGGAACAACAACAGACGAGGGTGGCGTATCTTCCATTTTTTCCATTCCTAACGCAACTTTGAAAACCGGAGCAATGCCTGCTGGTGGAGATTCCGGCCCGGTTATTAATAATATTACCGGTAATTCTCATGTACTTGCCGGTGGATCAAACTCACTTTCTATTGAAACTGAAGATGCAGCTTCTTTTGTATTAGTTGGTATAGAAGGATATGCTGGTTATTATGAAGTTCCTGTTACAGCAGGAAAGGAGATTGACCTTACAATAGTTGTTTACATTTTTATTGAACAAGATATTGATGTAGAAGAATTTACTATTTTGATTGCCTTGATGGAAGACACAGTTGTTGGATATCATACGAGCCTTGATGTAAGTACAATTGAAGCAGGAACAGGTAAACTGTAGGTTAGCTTATCATGGGATAAGGAAGCAGACGTTGATTTATATTTGGTAGAACCTAATGGAACTACAATATTTTATGGAAACCCCGGTTCTGAAAATGGTGGCGCCTTAGACGTTGATTCTAATGCAGGTTGCGGAATAGATGGAATTAAAAATGAGAATATTACCTATGGAGATGAAGCAATTGTTGAAGCCGGCGAATATATCGTCAGGGTAAATCTTTGGTCTGAATGTGATGTTACTGATCAGATAAATTATATTGTAACTGCAAATCTTGATGGTAATGCTGTAAATCCAAGCTGGGGTGATAATCCTAAGTATGGTAATTATCCTGCCGGATCTGTTGGTAATTATGGTGATGTTGATGCCGGTGTTGAGGTTATGAAGTTTAATGTCAGTAGTTCCAAACTTACTAATGCTTCTTCATATTTTAAGTTTTCTTTCCCACAAGATGAAAATAAAGTTTTTCTTAGTACAAAATAGAATATTAGTACAAAATAGAATAATTTCCTCCAAATAAAAAAAAGGGGTCTAATTCAGGCCTCTTTTTTGTTTTTATTACTTAGGTATTCACCGGGTGATACTTTATGGATTTTTTTAAAGTTTCTTATAAATGACATATAGTTACTATATCCAACCACCGTGGCTATTTCTCCAAAATTTGTGTATTCTTCCTTCTTATCCTGCATTAATTCTATTGCATGCTTAATCCTATGATAATTTATAAAGGAATTAAAATTCATATTAAACTCCTCATTAATAATCTTTGAGAGATAAAACCTGTTAGTGCCCACTTCTTTGGCTAACTCGATTAAAGTAATATCAGGAACCAGGTATATCTTTTTTTCTTCCATAAACTGATTTAGCTTAGCAACAAGGCTTTTCTTAAAATCTTCCGGTAAGTTTACTGACTTAATACTATCGTCAACAGGAATAATTATCATTTTTTGCCTGTTACCCAAAAAGCCAATTATCCAAAAAACTATTCCCAAAAGTAAAAAAGGTATGCTTATCGTATATTCAGGTTGGTAGATTGTTTCTTTAAGGAAAGGATTGCATGCGGTGGAACTAATCAGCAGCATAAGTATGAAAAAGACTGTGGTAATACTAATCCATTTTAGATTTTTTTGCTGAATATTAGAATAGTTATTTAAAACAATTCTGAAATGCTTACTTACTTTTTTATGGATAATTATTAAATAAAAAACAGCTAAAAGTAAAAAAGCATTTCGAGATAATAACTCTACTATGTAAGTAATGTTTTGCTTGCTACCCAACTTTTCGGGAGAGTAAAAATTCTGCAACACATGAATACTTTCTTCATATGACAACCAAATGTAATGAAAGTATGCTATAATTATAGCAGTTATAAATGGAAACAAATAATGCTTCAAGTATCGTTTTAAGTGAATCTTATTTTCGGTGAGCGAAACCAGGTATAGATATAAAGAAGGTACCTGGGCAATTGTAAAAAAAACTATAAAAAAATAAATTGATGAATATAAAGAATAAGCCTGGTTGTGAAAAAGTAACTCTCCCAATAATGTAAAAAAGCCGCATAGCATAAAAAATGCCAAATGTCTTTTTGACTTCCTGTTAGTTCCCGTTGAAAGTATAAGATCAAAGAACCAGAATAAACAAATTAGTGCAGGTATAGAAAATGCAATTAAATAGTAATCTATCATTATAACAAATCGTCAATAATTTATTAACACCACAAAATCAGTGATTAAAGCAGTATCAAATTGTTGTTTTGTAAAGAGTTTATGGTTAATTAAATTTTAATTTGCATAAAAGTATAAATTATTTGTATAAAAACAAATTAAATAACATTTCGCAATTTTAATTATCTGAATATCAATCATTAATTAAATCAACTATTATGAAAATAAAATTATTTATAATCACTATTTGTTGTTTGGCATTTAGTGGCATTTTTAACAAAGCTATCGCCCAGAAAGGCTTTGTGAGTTGCGGTTCAAATATTATAAGCACAGAAGGTTCAATTAGCTATTCTGCCGGGCTTTTTGACTATTTTTTTATAGCAGGCGAGGAGGGTAGCCTGACATTTGGACTTCAGCACTCATATGATATAACAGAAATTATTGATACTGTTAATGTTGATGAAACTCCGTTTTCTAATTTGGATGTTGCTGTATTTCCAAATCCAACCAGTGATCAGATTAATATTTCGATATTAACAGAGAACCCCGCTAAGTTTAGTTTTCTTTTATTTGATATGAATGGAAAACTAATTATGAATGAGGCCTTAACCGGTGAATTAACTCTTGTTCCAATGAAATCAATAATAAATGGAACATATATTCTTGAAATAGTTAATTCTAATAGAAAAATTAAAAGCTTTAAGATAATTAAGAATTAATTGAATAAAAACTTTACAAACTATTAACTAAAATTAAAATGTTATGAAAAAGATACTATTTGTTTTTTTATTTATTGCATTTGCGTTTCAAGCCTTTAGCCAATCTCCATCTGGCATAAGTTATCAAGCAGTAATCAGGGATGCAGATTATGAATTAATTGCAGAATCTGATATTTCAATGCGAGTTTCCATTATACAGGACTCAAGTGAAGGTGTTGTTGTTTTTTATGATGAATTTATTGTAACTACTAATATTAATGGCTTAGCCAGTATGAATATAGAAGATACTGAACTAAGCAATATCGATTGGCGTAATGGCCCTTTTTTTATAAAAATTGAAGCTGACATCACAGGAGATAATGATTATTCAATAGTAGGAGTAAATGAGATATTAACTGTCCCATATGCATTCCATTCTAATACTGCCGGCTATGCTCATCAGGCTTTGGAATTTGATCCTTTATTTACTAATCACTTAGCTTATAATATTTCTGATTTAGGTTCCGGCCTTATTATATCAGATGCTGAAAGAAACAAACTCTTGGGTATTGAAGACGGGGCACAGGTAAATATTCAATCTGATTGGCAACAAACGAATGATCAGGAGGAAGATTTTATAAAGAACAAACCGGATTTATCAGATTTGCATACACATACAAATCATGATGTTTTAGATGCTATTACAAGCGAGGGCTCAGGCGAAATTATTACCACAGATGAGAGAATTGGCCTGCACCAACATTCTAATCATGATATTCTTGATCAAATTAGTAATGCCGGTTCCGGGGAAATTATTACCACAGCAGAAAGAGGCGGATTACATCAACATGCTAATTATGATATATTAGACAATATTTCCAGCCTTGGTTCCGGTGAAATTATTACGAATGATGAGCGATTAGATATTCATACTCATACAAACCATGATGTTCTTGATGATGTTTCAGATGCAGGCAGTGGTAATATAATATCTACTGAAGAAAGAGATAAACTTAATAGTATAAAAACCTATGAAGTTGGTGATTTTGCTCATGGTGGAATAGTTTTCTGGGTTGATGAGACAGGTCAACATGGATTAGTAGTGGCTAAAGAAGACCAAAGTAGTGCCATCAGATGGCATGCAGGGACAAATATATTGGTTCTTGCAACCGGCTCAGGCCCTTACGCTGGCAAAATGAATACAACCACTATTCTTGCACAACAGGGATATGGAGATGAAGCAAATTATGCAGCCAGGTTATGCGCAGAGCTTGTAATTAATGAAAATGGATTTGACTATGCTGATTGGTATTTGCCTTCTTTAGCGGAACTGCAATTACTGTATGATTTAAAAGATATTATTGATGCAGCCGCCATAAACAATGGAGGCAATAGTTTTGCTGAGGAAAGTTATTGGTCTTCAAATCAATTAAATGGATGGCCGGAATATGCCAGATCAAAAAGTTTTGCTACAGGTGGTACAGGTTCTAATTTTAAAAATAGTACTCTTAAAGTCCGCGCTGTTAGAAGATTTTAGGTTCTATTTTATTTGCTAAATAGTTTAATTTTATTTATTTTTACAAAAACATTTACAATAATTAAACTTTAAAGCCATGAAATACAACAAAAACATTTTTATGTTCGTATGCTTTTTTTCTTTCTTTTTATCAATGATTTTTTATAGTTGTAAAAAGGACGAGAATGACAATAGTTTTGTTTATGAAGATAATTATAACCTTTCAGTTGGGGATATTGGCCCTGCCGGCGGTTATGTGTTTTATGTTAATGCGGATGCAAATACTGATGGGTGGAAATACCTGGAAGCAGCTCCTGCAGACACTGAGCTAACACATACGCAATGGGGAGATATAGATGTGTTGGTTGGAGGAACAAAACCGGGTATTGGCTCAGGAGCTGATAATACTCAAATAATTGTTGACAAGCTAGAAGATTATAATGAAGGTAATTACGCAGCCTTTATATGCTATAACTTAACTGTGAGTAATGATAACCTGGTTTTTGATGACTGGTTTTTGCCATCAAAAGATGAATTGAATTTGATTTATGAAAATCTATATGATAATGAACCTTCTTTAGGTGGCTTTTCAGAATTTAATTATTACTGGAGCTCTACAGAGTTTGATTATGATACTACCTGTGCCTGGGGACAGGTGTTTTATGATGGGAGTGATGTTGAAGAGTATCCTTTTCCCCCGGGCTATCAAAGCCCAAGTCAGAAAGATAGTGAAGAGGATGTTTATTCTGTTCGTGCTGTAAGAGCATTTTAAAATATCAATAATAATGTGTATGTACAACCGGCTGCCATAGCTTTAAATATTTATTGTCTGTGGCAGCCGGACATATTTCCTGGAAGATGCATTCTGAATGATCCTCAAGTATTACCATTATTTTAAAAGTACATGGTACCTTGGAGCATTCTTTATCACGGCATAATGTAGTCTCATTGCAGCAGCTTCTTCCCAGCGACCAAAAGAAATCATTCATTTTTGTTATTTCATGATTTGATTGTTCAGCTATTAGTCTTAAAGCTTCAATACATTTAGTTCTTATGGGTTCATCTGATGTAAGGACTTCTTTGTTTATTAGTTTTTCTCTTAGCTTATCATCTGTTACCTCTACACAACCCGTTCTTAATAATACTCTTTGCATATGATAATCCATAATAGGTATAAAATTCTCAGGATCAATTATTTTTATTAAGCCGGCTTCTTTTAAGAGTTTAATAAGAAATGTAGATTTCTTTTTTTGTGGGTCAGAATAAGCTTCGAATTTCTTTAGAACATCATATATACCATGATTATCCTTTTTTAAATAGGTTCTTGAGTAATCAAAAAGACTTGATAGGTTTCCATGATATTGACCACAAATTATTTTTGCAGCATCTGCCATTAGGTCAACTCTTTCGTCCAGGTTATCTAAAGTAGTTGTTTGAGGATTTTTATCTTCAGAAAAATAAACCGCTAATTGGTTTTTTAATATACTTTTGTCTGTATTTGCTATGTATTGAGGTTGTAATAATGGACTGTTATTCTTTAGCATTTCTATAAAGCCGTATTCTAAATAATCCCAGCCCCATATATTTTTCTCTTCAGAATGCAACTTATGAGTTTGATGGCAAATAGCAACAGAAAAAAAGTACATCCTAAGAAGGCTCTCTTTATCTTTTTTTAGATTCAAAAATTGTCTGTTATAGAAAGATGGATTTAGTTTCAGTTTTGATAAAATCAAAGCAACGCTTTCAACCCGGTCAAAATTTACTATGGCAGAATTATTCATGTCAATAAAGTTTTTACATCATTGTAAATGTAATTTATTTCGATGAAAAAAACAAGCAGTGAAAATTATTTCCGAAAGGTATTTGCATAATTATTAAACTTATAAAAAAAGGCTTGTTTATATTTCAAAACAAGCCTTTCTATTTAAAACTAATAAATTATACTGTTATTTCTTATCAGATTTATTATTATCACGAGGCAGAAGAACTTTTCTGGAAAGTTTTAATTTGCCAGATCTTTGATCAACATCAATAAGTTTAACTTCAATTTTGTCACCTTCTTTAATTCCACTGTCTTCAACTTTTTCAAGTCTCTTCCAGTCAATCTCGGAAATATGTAATAAACCTTCTTTACCGGGCAGAATTTCCACAAACATACCAAAAGGTACTACATTTTTTACTGTTCCTTCATATACCTTACCAATTTCAGGTACTGCAGTAATACCTTTTATCCGTTCGGTTACATAATCAATTGACTCTTTGTTATCAGAAACGATATCGACAACTCCATATTCACCAACTTCTTCTATAACAATAGTGCAACCACTTTCTTTCTGCATTTCCTGTATAATTTTACCACCGGGGCCAATTATAGCACCAATGAATTCTTTAGGAACAGTCATTTTGACTATTCTTGGAACGTGAGATTTGAAGTCTTCACGTGGAGCTGATATTGTTTTTTCAATTTCATCAAGAATATGTAATCTACCTATTCTTGCTTGTTCCAAAGCACTTTCAAGAACTTCAAAGTCAAGCCCGTCAACTTTGATATCCATCTGACAAGCAGTAATTCCATCACGTGTGCCTGTTACTTTAAAGTCCATATCACCCAAATGGTCTTCATCTCCAAGTATATCAGAAAGAACGGCAAACTTTTTTGCCTTTGTGTCTGCAATTAACCCCATTGCAATTCCTGATACCGGCTTTTTGATTTTTACTCCCGCATCCATCAAAGCCATCGTTCCGGCACAAACTGTAGCCATAGACGAAGAACCATTAGATTCAAGAACATCAGAAACAACTCTGATTGTATATGGATTTTCACTTGCATCAGGCAATACAGCTTTTAATGCTCTCAATGCCAAATTTCCGTGGCCTACTTCACGTCGGCTTGTTGCTCTAAACATTTTAACTTCACCAGTACAGAAAGGAGGGAAGTTGTAATGCAACATAAACTTGCTTTTTCCTTCAATAATTGCTCCATCAAGGATTTGCTCATCAAGTTTAGTACCTAAAGTTACAGTAGTAAGTGATTGAGTTTCACCTCTGGTAAATACTGCTGAGCCATGAGCAGATGGAAGATAATCAACCTCTGACCATATTGGGCGTATTTCATCAAGCTTACGTCCATCAAGTCTAATCTTCTCGTCTAATACAACATTTCTTATAGCCTCTTTCATTATTTGGCTATAATAGCTATTAATAATACTGCCCTTTTCTTCCAACTCTTCTTCACTAAAACTTTCCTTGAAATCTTCTTTTATTTTGTCAAGCTCTTCTTTTCTTTTGTGTTTGTCAGCAATCTTACTCATTGCAACTTTATAAATTTTATCATAAAGCTCTGACCTCATCTTCTCTTCAAGCTCCTTGTCAGTCTCTGGTGTTGCTACCTCTCTTTTGTTTTTTGCTTTTTCTATTTGAGAAGCCAGCTCCAGCTGTGCTTTACATTGAACTTTTATAGCTTCGTGAGCTATTTTAATTGCCTCAAGCATATCTTTTTCTGATACTTCCTTCATTTCGCCTTCAACCATGTTAATGTTTTCCATAGTACCGGCTATCATCATCTCCATTTCTGCATTTTCCAGCTCTGCAAAACCAGGGTTAACCACAAACTTGCCATCTATCCTGGCTATTCTAACTTCTGAAACAGGCCCGTTAAAAGGAATGTCAGATACCATTATTGCAGTTGAAGCTGCTAAACAGGCAAAAGCATCTGGAATAATATCTTTCTCTGCAGAAATTAAAGAAATTAATACTTGCGTTTCGTTCATGTATGCATCAGGGAATAATGGCCTTAATGCCCTGTCAACCAATCGGGATATCAATATCTCATACTCTGATGGCCTTGCTTCTCTTTTGAAAAAACCACCCGGGAATCTTCCTGCAGCTGCATATTTTTCCTGGTAATCTACTGATAAAGGGAAGAAGGGTTGGCCTTCTTTTGCTTCCTTGTTGCTTACAACGGTTGCAAGTAACATTGTTTTGCCAATAGTTACTACTACTGATCCGTCAGCTTGTTTTGCTAATTTTCCGGTTTCGAGTATTATCTCTCTGCCATCTTCCATAATGAGTTTCGTTTGAACTCCTAATTTATTGTTTTCCATTATTTTAATTTTTTTTTATGTTTTGATTGTCTATTTTGATTTTATATATAAATAATGAGGATAAATAAGTAATTGAATTTATATTCCATTGTTTAAATATGAAATAAGCTTTTATCAGCTTATTATAATCTTTGTTGGATATTTTCTGAGCGATGTTATGCTGCCGGTAGAATCTTACTGTTTAGAAGAGCTGTGAATCTTTATTATGCGATAATCTCTTTTTCCTCTTTTTTTCCTCGTTTTCCTCTATTACCTATTTCAATTTTCTAATACAATTATTCTGTAACAAAAATAGGGCAATTAAATAAATAATTGCCCTTTTTATTAAATTTAAATCTATTTCCTTAGATTTAGTTTCTTGATAAGAGCTCTATATCTTTCAATGTCTTTTCTTTTCAGGTAATCAAGTAATCTTCTTCTTTTTCCTACCAAATTGATCAAAGCTCTTTGTGTAAACTTATCTTTTTTGTTTTTCTTCAAATGGTCAGTCAAATGCTTTATACGGTGTGTAAATAAAGCTACCTGGCTTTCAGGAGAACCTGTGTTTGCTTCTGCCCCGCCATATTCTTTAAAAATATTTTTCTTTACGTCTTGTGATAGATACATAATGTTAATCTGAATTAAGTTTTACTATTTTTAACCATCTATTTAAGGTGTGCAAAATTATAAAATTTATTTATCTAAACAAAGGAAATGAAAGTTTTTTGTTTATTATGATAAATTTTGGTGTAAAAACATTAATTTTTATTACTTTTGCACACCAATTTAATAAGTATTTGCGTTATAAAGAGAAAATTTATAATTTATTATTAGAATTCTGCCTGCATGCAATTAAAATACTTCAAAACATCATTCGTATTATTATTATTTAGTTGTTTAATACTTCTTGGTTCCTGTAAATTTCAAAAATTACTTAAAAGTGATGATAATGAACTAAAAGTAAAAAAAGCGATTGAATATTATGAGGAAGAAAAATATAGCAGAACAATTAGCTTGATTGAAAATGTTTTGCCAATATACAGAGGTACAAGAAAGTCAGAAGAGCTGAACTATTACTATGCAATGGCTCATTATAAAATGGGAGATTATGCCTATGCTTCTCATCTTTTTAGTACTTTTCACCAAACATATCCTCAAAGTGAAAATGCTGAAGAGTTTTTCTTTTTATCAGCCTATTGTAAATACCTGGTTTCACCCAGACATAGCTTAGATCAAACGCCAACAAGAGAAGCTATACAACAATTTCAGCGTTTTGCAAACAGATATCCTGAATCAGAAAAAGTAGAAGCAGCAAATGAGTTGATAGATGAGCTAAGATTAAAACTTGAGAAGAAGTCTTATGAAATAGCAATGTTGTATTATAATCTCGGGAATTACAGTGCCGCTGCTACAGCATTTAATACTCTGATTACTGATTTTCCTGATGTTGAATTTAAAGAAGAAGCTTTGTTCTTAATTGTTGATTCTTATTTTCGACTTGCCGAAAATAGCATAGCAGAAAAGCAAAAAGAAAGATATGAGAAAGCAATTGAAGCTTATAATAGATTAATGAAAGCTTTTCCTGATACTCAATATGAAGAGGAGTCAGAGGAAATGTATTTGAAATCACTAATCAGATTAGAAGAAATTGCCCTGAGAAATTAATAAAAATTGATTTTATATAATCATATATAATCTTAAAAATAAACAGAAATGGATTATAAAAAAGTTAAAGCAGAAACAACAACAATTACAAGGGATTTAAGAAAGTTTGATGAAGACACTAAGAATATTTATCAATCAATTGTAATTATTAGCAAAAGAGCTAATCAGATCACTTTGGAGATGAAGGAGGAGTTGAATAATAAATTAACTGAATTTGCTAGTACAACAGACAACCTGGAAGAGATATTTGAAAACAGGGAGCAAATTGAGATAGCAAAATATTATGAGCAGCTTCCCAAACCATCATTAATAGCTATTAATGAGTTTCTTGGAAATAAAATCTATTTTAGAATACCGGAAAAAGAAAACATCTAAATAATATTAATTTCTTTTTTTTAAGGCTGCCTGAAGGTTTGGATATCTTTTGAGCAGCTTTTTCTTGTTTTTAAGCATTTTGTTAAATACTTTTGATTAGCATATAAAAATACCAGCGTGAAAAATAAAAAAATCCTACTTGGGATAACCGGAGGAATTGCCGCTTATAAATCAGCTTATCTTATCAGGCTTTTCAAGAAGTCTGGAGCTGAGGTTAAGATTGTTGTCTCAAATAATGCATTGGAGTTTATTTCAAAGCTTACCCTTGAATCTTTGTCACAAAATAAAGTATATAGCAGTGTGTTTGGAGATGAGAATGATTATTCTACAGAGCATATTTCTCTTACTGATTGGGCTGATATCTTTGTTGTTGCTCCTGCAACAGCAAATATAGTTGGAAAATTTGCTAACGGTATCGCGGATGATGCTATTTCAACCACTTTCATGGCTTTTAATAAAAAAGTCTTTATTGCTCCTGCGATGAATTGTAAAATGTATGAGAACTTTGCATTCCAAAAAAACTTAGCTGTGCTGAAAAATAATGGCATATCTGTTATTGAACCCGAAGAAGGTTATTTGGCATGTGGCTATGAAGGAAAGGGTAGAATGGAAGAACCTGAGGCTATCTTTAATGTTGTAGATAGTTTTTTCAAAAATAATGAGCCTCTAAAAAATAAGAAATTTCTCATTACGGCCGGCCCTACTTATGAAGCAATTGATCCGGTCAGGTTTATTGGGAATCATTCCAGTGGATTAATGGGATATTGCATTGCTGATTCTCTTGCAGATAAGGGTGCACAAGTAACTTTAATATCCGGCCCGACAGGTTTAGATGTAAAAAACTCATCTGTTAAAAGAATTGATGTTGTATCTGCAAAGGAAATGTATGACGAGTGTGTAAAACATTTTCCAAAAATGAACGCAGCCATTTTAGCAGCTGCTGTTTCTGATTTCACCATAGATAAACCGGCAAAATCCAAAATAAAAAAAGCAAAATCATTAAATAGCTTATCTCTTGAACTAAAGCCAACTAAAGATATTCTTGCTCATTTGGGCTCAATTAAAACAAAGGATCAATTACTTGCAGGATTTGCTTTAGAAACTGATGACGAAGAGAAAAATGCAATTAAGAAGCTGAAAAGCAAAAAACTTGATTTTATAGTACTTAATTCATTAAAAGATAAAGGAGCCGGCTTTAAATCCAACAATAATAAAATTTCCATAATAGACAATAATAGCAATATTTTGCGTTTTAAATTAAAATCAAAAAATGATGCTGCCGATGATATTGTAAATTACCTTATTAAAGAGTTTTACTGATTTTTGTTGGTTAATTATTTAATAGTTATATATGTTTAAAAAGTTTCTGTTTTTTGTAATAGCTGGCATTTTTAGTTCTGTTTTGCTTCAGGCACAGGAGCTCGATTGCCGTGTACAGGTGTCGGGCCCGGGCTTACCCGAATCTGAAAGACAAATACTTCAAACTCTCCAAAGTGATATTTACGAATTTATTAATCAGCGAAATTGGACAAATTATGAATTTAAAAAGGAGGAGAGAATAGAATGTAGTATAGTTATTACCATTGGAGAAAAAGCAGGCACAGATGAATATAAAGGCACTATCCAGGTGCAGTCAAGAAGGCCTGTCTATGAATCTTCATACAATTCACCATTGATAAATTATCAGGATAGGGATTATTCCTTCAGATATACTGAAAATACACCGTTAGAATATGATGGTAATACTTTCATTAGTAATCTTACAGAAGTATTGGCCTTTTATGCATATTTGATAATAGGTTTTGATTTTGATTCTTTCTCTCCAATGGGAGGAACACCCTATTTTGAAGAAGCTCAAAATATAGTAAACAGAGCCCAAAATGCACAGGAGCCGGGATGGAAATCTTTTGAAAGCCAAAGGAACAGGTATTGGATAATGGAAAATATATTTAATAATACTTATGCTTCATTAAGGCAGGCGATGTATAGATATCATAGGTTAGGCTTTGATAAGATGACCGATAATATGGAAATTGCCAGGGCAGAAGTTACAGGAGCACTAGAATTATTGCAAAAAGTTCATAGGCAAAGGCCGGGCACGCCACTTATGCAAATGATATTGACAGCCAAAAGAGATGAATTAGTAAAGCTTTATTCTAAAGCAACGCCCATGGACCAAAACAAAGCAATCCAGATTCTTACTGAAATTGACCCGTCCAATGCTGAAGAATACAGAAGAATTACACAGCAAGAATAATTAATTAAGCTAATTAATAGCTATTTCCTCAATTTCATAACATTATTGTATTATAACAAAGTTTATTAAATTTGCATCTTTATTATTAATGCATTTAGCTATTCTATGCTTAAACAACTACAGATTGAAAATTATGCTTTAATCGACAGATTAAATGTTAAATTTGATCAAGGCTTTACTACTGTTACCGGTGAAACAGGAGCCGGGAAATCAATTTTGCTCGGAGCACTTTCTTTGATATTAGGACATAGAGCAGACCTTCAAACCCTTATGGATAAAAATAAAAAATGCATTATTGAAGGTGCTTTTAGCTTAGATTCCATAGATATTAGGCATTTATTTGACTCGCATGACCTTGATTATTATAATCCTTGTATTTTTCGCAGGGAAATTAACCAGCAAGGCAAATCTCGTGCTTTTATTAATGATACTCCTGTTAATCTTTCAGTAATGAAAGAAATTGGTGATAAATTGATAGATATCCATTCCCAACATCAAAACCTGTTAGCTTCTGAAGCTTCATTTCAATTTGACGTGCTGGATAATTATTGTGGACATCTAAACCTTGTTGAAGATTATAAAAGTTTATTTTCTAACTGGCAAAAGCTGAAAAGGAAAAATGATGAACTTAAAGAAAGGGAGCAAAAATCTAAAGCAGAACAGGATTATTTGAAATTCCAACTTGATGAATTAAATGCTGCTAATATAATTCCTGAAGAATTTCAAAATATTGAAGATGAACTTCAGATACTTGAAAATGCAGAAG
>JAWOBS010000082.1:0-6615 GCA_046484145.1 Bacteroidales bacterium | reverse complement strand
TGTCGGGCTGCACCATTAAAAACCTGGGATTTTTTAGTTCAGGATAAACAGATTTAACCTCCCTAATCCCTTTGTCAATTGCAATTGGGCCGGTTCCACCACTAATTGCCTGAATATATACATCCGGAAATTTATCCATCTGTCTTAGCCATTCAAAAACCATGGTTTTCTTAGCCTCAACCCTTATGGGGTCAATATTACCTGAAGAAATTAAGATATTATGTTCCTTTGCATATTCTGCCGCGATTTTTTTGGCTTTAGCATAGTCACCCTTCACTCTGAATACTTTTTGGCCGTAAGCGCTTATATGTGCTTCAGATGCCTCAAGAGCGTTGTCAGGAATAAATATTGAAGCATTTACTCCTGCAATTGCAAGATACCTGGCATAGGAAGTAGCTGTATTTCCGGTAGATGCTACTGTATATCTTTTAATACCAAACTCCTTAAAAAGACTTGCTGCAAGAGCTGCTGCTACATCTTTAAAGGTTCCTGTTCCTCCGTTAAGATCATTACGATAAACAAATACATTGCACTCAATACCATATTTGCTTTTAGCATATTCTTCAAGAAAGTCCCATTTTTGAACCGGAACAGCTCCTTCATTACATGTAATGATATTATCTCTGCTTTCGAGTGGTAGAAAATTGAAATATTGCCAAAAGTTTTCAGGAGACCCTTTGATTAACATCGGAAGCTTTTCGTAGTCACTGTTATACCAAACCTCAGAGTGTTTACTTCCGCATTCGGGACAAAGCTGATTTTGTTCAAACCAAGCTCCGAAATTTGGGGTTAAGTAATCACATTCACGACACTTTAGGCTATATTTTTTACTTTTCATACCTTATTTATTAAATAAAACTGCACTATAAAACTTTAATATAACTCAAGAATATCATTTATGGCTATCTAACAATACTCCATTTTCTTTTTCTATTGGCTTTTTAATACTTTTTGCCTCAATCAAATGTTCGGCAACTATTTCTGCTATATCCATAACTTTAGCCTTATTCCCATGAATAAAGGCTTTTTTACACATTGGGCAAGAAGTTGCAAGAATATCAGGATTACAGCCAGTTAGCTGTTTAAGAGCATTATCCCTGATTGCGATTTGTTGTTCAAGTTCAATTATTGCATTACTAAGACTACTTCCGCAGCATAAAGCATTTTCTCGTTCTTCTTTTGTTTCAAAAAGAACTCCTGATTTCTTTATAATTTCCCTTGGCTCTTCATAAACACCTGAACCTCTGCCCAATTCGCAGGGATCATGGTAAACCATAGTTTTGGATGATTTATTTAGTTTTATGATATTATCATCAATGAGTTGATTAATATATTGTGAATGATGATATACCGGTATGTCCAAAGCGTATTCATCAGTAAAAGATTTGTAACAAATAGGACAGGATGTAACAATAGCTTTTGCGCCTGAGTTATTTATCATTCTTAGATTCTTACTTATTAAATCTTTTGATTGCTGAATAAATCCCTGTTGTCGCATAGGCCTGCCACAACATATGCATTTGTCCTCGTCCATAAACCAGAAATTTACTCCCGCTTCATCAAATATCTTTTTCATCGAATGTATAATTCCGGGTGTGAGTTTTGTCATGCAACCTGCAAAATAAATGATATCAGCATTGTTCGAGTTTTCATTTTTTACAGCATACTCAAAATAATGCTTGCCGGGTATTTCTTTTTTGTTTCTCAGTTGCTGTCGAATGAGAGTTAACTCAAGGTTTACCGGACATGCTTCCACACATCTTCCACACATTAAACACATATTTGCTGTTTCGTCGGAAAGTCTGTTATTTCTGGTATCTCTAAGAAAATACACTGACTGTACATTATTGATATTTGCTGCATAGTCAAGCTGACATGAGTCAATACACAAACCGCATCTTGAGCATGAGTGAATCTGAATTTCAGTATAACCCGAAATTTCTTCACCTGCTTTGGCACCCCACTTTTTTAGAAAGATGTAAAGTACTTCTGTGGGAATATGCATATACCTTGAAAATGGAAGACTTATAAAAAACAGGAACAAGACACTTGAATAAGCCCACCATAGTGGTAACTCCATAGCTTCTACAGGCAAGGATGCAAGTGCATTTCCGGTCGTTCCGGTTAAGAAGCCACCATGCCCGTGTATTGCGGCGCTGGTTGATTCAGCCAAATATCTAAGCGGAAAAATAAACCAAAGTGATAAAATTGCCAGTCTGTCGAAAAAGGTATGATTTGTAGCTTTCTTCATGCCCATAACTTTGGAGCGAATTCTTTTAATAAGAGCTAATAATACTCCCGACAACACAATTAAGAGCAAGAAATCCATAATAAAACTAAATGCCGAAGCCATAAAGTAATCATGAGAGCCAGTCACGAAATATTTAAAAAATATTCCCAACCAAAACTCTTCGAATACCGAACCTGAATAAATTGAACTTTCTATTTTTCCGACAACAATCAAAAGAAACCAGCCAAAAGCCAGGCTCATGTGCATATATCCAAGCAATGGATTCTTTTTGTAGATATTATTATGAATAAGAGCTTCCTTGAAAACCTCACCAACTGCTTTTACAGTTTTAAATTTAAAAAGGTTCTTTTTGATAAAATATTTTTGTTTCCGGTCTAATGTCGTAATCCATTTGTAAAACTTAAAAAGTATGATGCCGAAAAGTAAAATAAAACCGATTAAAAAGGGTAGTACAAAATGATTATAATGCATGTTTACTATTTTTCGATTTTTATAGTTTCTGGTTTGATATCTAGATTTTTATAGTTCAGATCATCAAGAATTATTCTCATATTATAAATGATTGCCCTTGTATTCACTCCCCTTGGGCACACAAGTCTGCATTTTCCACAAAGCATACATTTATCGAGTTCTTCTGAAATTCCTTCGAAAACTCCTCTTCTAAACAATAAGTGATTAACCCTGAAATTAAAATTTGTGTGCTCTGCTGCCGAGCAAGTTGCGGAACATGCTCCACACATCAGACACCTCTTTGCTGAAGGTACTTTTTGCGTTAAAATACTATAAGCAGAGGTGTTTGTTTTATCCAGGTCGATTATTCTTGATTCTGCAATTTTAAATCCCCAGTTTTTCATCAACTATCTGTTCTTAGTTTTTATTAATATTATTCAGATATTCCAGGCATGCCAGGGCTGCTGCCCTCCCATCGGCCATAGTTTCGGGCAATGTCAAAGGCCTTTTGCAAACTCCGGCTAAAAATAAACCTTCATGCTTGGTTTTATTATCGTTAAGAAAAAGGCCCATACTTTTAGCAAATCCGTATTCTCCTGCTATGCCAAGCTGCGAAGCCAGATTTGTGGTGCTATCAGACGACTCTATTCCAATCATCAAAACAAGCATATCAACAGTCATTTTTAGAGGAAGGCGACTTAATGTGTCTTCTGCTTTAATTTGAATTTTGTTATCTATTGTTTGCGAGGCTTCTGATATTCTGCCACGAATATAATTCACATTGTATTTTTCCTGAGATTTACGATATAACTCCTCATAAAACTGTCCTGACATTCTAATGTCCATATAAAAACAAAAGACTTCTGATTCCGGCATTATTTCTTTGGCTTCTATAGCAAGTTTTACAGCATTGATACAGCATACCCTTGAGCAATAATAGTTCCCTACTTTTTCGTCGCGCGAACCCACACAATTAAGGAAAGCTATTCTTTTAGGCATCGTACCGTCTGAATTAAGTATTTGCCCTTTTTTGTACATCTCTTCAAATTCGACAGAAGTAATAACACCTTTATACATACCATAACCGAGTTCTTCTTTATAAACGGGGTTAAAGAGTCGGAAACCACTGGCAATAATCATTGCATCAGAAGTCCAGGTTTGCCCGCACTTACTTACAGCAATCCATTGATTATCTTCTTTTTTTATAGTTTCAATTTCGGTGTTTAGGTGAATATCAATATTCTCATGTTTTATCTTTGAATTAAAAGAATCAATTATTGCAGACGAGTCCTCAAAGTTTGGGAATAGCTTATATGTGTTTTTAATATGCCCGCCGATTTCATTCTCCTTTTCTATCAGTATAACTTTATAAGCGTTTTGAACAAGTCTTGCTGCAGCTTCAATGCCTGCAGGGCCTCCACCTATTATTATTATAGTTTTTTGCATCATAAATCCAATATTCTTTATTTAAGATTTTCCGGTTTGTTGGGTACACCAAGGTCTTTGCCGCTTTTCCCAATGTATTTATTCTGTGCTTTATATTCTATCCCGATTTTATCAAGGAGAGACTCCGCCTGAACCTGATGCAATTGCAGCCCGGTTTCCCATGGGTCAAATCCTAACAAAATACCTGTAAGCTCTTCATAAGTAAGTACAGGTATTCCTTTTTGTTCGGTATCGTAAGTAGTGCCTTCCATTTCGGCTATTGTATATTGCCACCTGTCCATAAACATAGTACATCCGGGACAGTTTGTCAAAATAAAATCAGGTTGATATGGCTTCATAGACTCGAACTTCTTTTTAGAATTTGCAACAGAATATCCTCTATTAGCCATTACCAGGTATTGTCTAAAACCAAATCCGCAGCAATGTCTTCGTTCAGGATAATCAACAACTTCGCCACCCCATGCCTTTATCATATCAGTTAAAACTTGCGGAAATTCTGTTGACCCCATTACTTTTTTAGGGAAAATCTTTGAATAATGACAACCAATATGTTCAACCACCTTTAGAGGTTTTCCTGTATGCTTATTGATTAGCTGATATTTCATTTTTTCTTTAAGCTCGAATCTGAACTTGCAGATAATATCGGATGGATGAGCAATATTCTCAGGTATTTCAAATTCCCGGCCGGTTGCTTCTCTAAGAAAATTCCTTGTTTTTTCAAGCTCTTCGGGGAAATGAGCCCATGTTTCAACAACTTCATTAAGTAACCCAAAAGATGTTACACAAGATGGTACAAAATGCTTGTAACCGTTTTCTGTCATCAAAGAAAAAAGCCTGGCAATAACGGTCATAGATGTTTCAAAAGGAACAACATCTGCATGATAACCAATGCCGGTACAAGTATGTAAATTCTGATCATCAACTACTTTTTTATCAAGAACTTCTCTAAGAATCTTTAGAAATGTATTCTCCGAGCCGGGGAAAAAGGATTGCCTGATGCAACTTCTTTCATAATAATAATCATCATCGGCAATTTCTTTCTGGTAATCTTTCCACAATACTTTTTCCATAACTATTTTTTACTATGATTATTTGAATTTTCAACATATACACTAAAGAAGTATTCTGAACTTGAATCAGAGTCATTAATGTTTTTACAAGTTTGCCCGGCCCTTTTCTCAGAATGCATTTTTATCTTTTCAAAAAAATCATTAGCACCTGTTACTTTAAAAATTTTCCTTACTTCCTCCATATTCTTTTCCGAAATCTTTCTCAAAGCACCCGGACCTTCCTTTTTATAGTTTCCACCAAGTCTGTCAACAACTTCTTCAGCATTTTTATAGTACCATTCCCACGTTTTTCCTTGCTCAGGATGTAGTTGAGGGTCAACTAAATCCAAGTGAACACAATAACCTGTTTCCAGCATATTCAAGCCAACAGTTTTGTATATGGCATATTGCTGACGGCCCTTTTCACTTTCAGTAAAAAGACCTGTTTCCTGAGAAAGTTTTCGCAAAGCAGAAATTAGTAAAGCAGGTACATTCCCTCTCGGACATCTGGCTTTGCATGACATACACTGTCCACAATACCAGATAAAATCTGTTTTTAAAAGCTCCTCAATTTTTTCATTATCCTTTGATAAAAGAATATTGCATATTTTTCTCGGATCATACTCATAAAACTCTGCTGCCGGACAAATTGCAGTGCAAACACCACAATTCATGCAGGCATTCAAGCCTTCCTTAAACCTAACATCATTGGAAATTGTTTTATAGTAATCTTTCATATCCTAAGAATTCAATTCATTTAAAAATGCTGCATTTGGCCCGGAATTTTGCTTGTTTTATTCACATTATCGCCTTTATTTCAATAAAAAGGGCCTATAAGTATTTACAAAAACGACAAATTGTTAATGCCTTCTTTTTCAAGATTTGAGCATTAACAGGCCTTTGCTTTGCATATATAATCAATTATTTTTTTTTATGCAAAGATAATACTTTATTACAACTAGCTATAACTACGCTGTGTTTTGGATTAATGTGCCTGTGACAAGAGTTAAATAGCTCCACCTGCAAGAGATAACAAATCATAACATTTCTGTGATTGATAAAACGACATATATAAATTCATAATTACAATCATTATTGTCCGGTAAATCGAAAATAACGTGCCAGTTTTAAAACGAGATTCCTCACTCCACTTCGTTACGTTCGGAATGACAAGCACTTATGTTGGAAGAGGATGGGGTTGGTGGCGGCTTTGCCGCCACCAACCCCATCCTGATAAAAACCCATGGATGTCCTGTCATTTCGACCGAGGGGAGAAATCTCGTCATCTTTACCGGACAACAAAGAATTACAATGATGTAATATATCTGTATTCTAACAGTGAAAAGCAGCCGAAGATTATTCCGGCATTAATTAATATAAACTATCAACAATAACAAAAATTATAATTACTTCATTTTA
>JAWOBS010000018.1:0-2766 GCA_046484145.1 Bacteroidales bacterium | reverse complement strand
TATATAAAACAATCGGTCAGGGTGCACAGGGCCGCCAAGGTATAATGGATAAGTAATATCAGGAAAGTCTTTTATTACCTCATTCAGCTTTAAATTAATCGGCTTATTTAATATCAAACCAATTGTTCCATCAGCCTCTGAGTGTTCAACAAGCAAAACTACACTCCGAGCAAAATAATAATCCTGCAATGCAGGCTCACTCAAAAGCATTCTACCTGTTGAAGGTTCTATAAATCTTTTTGTCATATCCAAGCCAAATTTAAAACAACTTAATGTAAACTACAATAATAATTGTTAATTTTGAAAAGCTAATGAAATAACAACAAAAACAATACCATTGTTCAAATGACCGGTTCAAATTACAACAAATTTATAGACCTGCGAAAAAAATTCCGGGAATTCATTTTTGAAAGTTTTGACTACTCCATTGAAGAAGATAAGCTTACAATAAAATTTCATTTTAGCATTAATAATACCTACCATTTTTATCCTAAGCTTACGTATTTTGTTAACAGCAAGCTCTATTCCGGAAATTTGCCGGATAAACTGCTGAAAAATGCAGTTTTTAATATTGGTATGATTGAATTAGTAAGTTATTGGAAAGCAACTTGCTCCCCGATAATACACATTAAACCATATAAATTAAATAATGATCAAATTGCTTTCTGGAAGAAGATATATTTCAATGGCTTGGGAGAATTTTTATACACAAACAAAATACAAATCAGGCAGGAAGAGCTATTTGATTTCACATTTAGCAACGAATCCTCTCCTACTCCATCCCCGGAATCAATAAAAACGGATAATAGTAATATCATTCCAATCGGTGGTGGCAAAGACTCTATTGTTACCCTGGAACTTCTGAAAAATTCTAATAATATTGCATTAGTTGTAAATCAAAGAGGTGCAACAAGAGAAGTCCTGGATACAGCAAATTTCAATGAAGCTAATATTGTAGAGATTGAAAGGAAAATTGATCCGATGCTGATAACTCTTAATGATATGGGTTTTTTGAACGGACACACTCCTTTCTCTGCACTATTGGCTTTTGTTTGTTCATTGGCAGCAATTATTACAAATAAGAAAAATATTGCTTTATCAAATGAAGCAAGCGCTAATGAAGCAACGATACCGGGCACTAAAATAAATCACCAGTACTCAAAATCCTTTGAATTTGAACAGGATTTCCGTTCTTACTACAATAAACATATAACAGCTTCAATTAATTATTACAGTTTTCTCAGGCCATTAAATGAATTACAAATAGCTGCGATTTTCTCTGAATTAAAGGACTATCACAAAGATTTTAAAAGCTGCAATGTTGGAAGTAAATCAGATATATGGTGCTGCAATTGCTCAAAATGCCTATTTACATATATCATTCTGGCTCCATTTATTAAACATGATGAGCTTGTGAATATTTTTGGAGAAAATCTGTTTGAAAATGAGATGCTCAAAACTTATCTTGAACAATTAACAGCTCATGCTGATGAAAAACCTTTTGAGTGTGTTGGGACCACGGATGAAGTAAATGCTGCTTTGAATTTTATAGTTGATAATTATGATAAAGCATTGCCGGTATTGCTTAAGCATTATAAAAATGAGATTTCACCAAATACGCCTATAAAGAAAGACATCAAAGATTTTTTATCAGAATTTGACAAACATCACTTTCTTGATAAAGATAAAGAAACTTTAATCAGGGAAGCCATTGTGGGTTTAGGATTGAAGATTTAAGATTTGTAAGATTGAAGATTGAAGATTTGTAAGATTTAAGATTGAAGATTTAGTGTTAATAAGTTATGAAAGAATTTATCAGTATTTTTAAAGATAAGAATATCCTGATTCTCGGTTTTGGAAAAGAAGGGATTTCAACGTATAAAGCAATAAGAAGTTTCTTGCCTGAAATTCATATTTCAATCGCTGATAAAAATAAAAGAGCATCTGAACTTTTCTCAGAACAATTCAATAATGACAATAATATTACATTCACAAGCGGAGAAAACTACTTAAACAATATAGACAAATTTGATATTATTATAAAAAGCCCGGGGATTTCTTTTAAGGAACTGGATTCAAAATGTTGTAATGCTAAAGTAACCTCCCAGACTGAATTATTTATACAGCTTTTCAAAGACAAAATTATAGGAATTACCGGCACCAAAGGAAAAAGCACAACAGCAAGCTTGCTGTTACAAATTATAAAAACCTCCGGCAAAGATGCTGTATTGGTTGGCAATATTGGCATACCACCGTTTGATCATTTGCAAAAGATCTCTGATGAAACTACCATAGTTTATGAAATGAGCAGCCATCAACTTGAAAACATCAAAGTATCTCCGCACATTTCTATTCTGCTCAACATTTACCAGGAGCATTTGGATCATTATGAAAGTTATAATGCATATAAAGAAGCAAAATTTAATATTTGCAGATGGCAAACTCCGGATGATTACCTGATAATTGACAAAAATAATGAGGCAATCAGAAATATGCCTGCCGAATATTTTGGTAAGGGACAAGTAATCCTGTTAAATAATAATTCCGACAAAACATCATGTTCCTTTTGCATGGATGATGATATTTATTTTATTTTTAACTCACAAAAAACCATATTTAAAGAAGCATGCTTGCGGAGACAATTAAGAGGCAAACACAACCTGGTTAACATCCAGTCAGCTGCTGTTGCTTCATATTTAGCCGGAATTCCTGTTGATGACATATTGCAAACGATATCTGTATTTGAGGGCTTGCCTCATCGGCTTG
>JAWOBS010000335.1:0-6150 GCA_046484145.1 Bacteroidales bacterium | reverse complement strand
CGCCGATTAAACGGATCAACACGGATAAAACAAAAATGAAAAAAACACGCCAAAAGCTAACAGCCAAAGGATAGAAGCGAAGAAGGCAGTCGGCAGTAGGCAGTAAGCAGTCGGCAGTCGGCAGTCGGCAGAAAGCAGAAGGCAGTCGGCAGAAGGCAGTCGGCAGAAAGCAGAAAGCAGAAAGCAGTCGGCAGGGGAAATAGCAGCAGTAAGCGTTTCTGAATAATAGCTTTCATCATCTTCTAAACAACTAAAGAGCCAAACTACTAAACAATTAAAATAAAATCCGCGAGTATCCGCCCAATCCGCGTCATCAGCGTTCCAAAATATAGAACACGGATAACGCTGATGCAACGGATAACCACGGATAAAAAAGAAAAAATTAATTAAACTTTGCAACACCTAAAAAAATAATCCGTGTTAATCTGCCCAATCCGCGTCACCGTGTCCGGCAACTGACGGATCAGCGTTCCATAAAATTAGCGTTCCAAACAACATTATGAAGCTCAAAGCAATCCTTTTCACATACCTCACGCTCCTCTTGCTCGCCACGGTACTTCCACTCAACAGCACCGCCGGGGCATTGAACGAGAACCATGTCCTCACCCTGCGGTGGGACTACCTCCTGCACGCGCTCGTGTACGCGCCCCTGCCCATGCTCCTCGCGTGGCAGCTCAAAAAACGATGGCCTGCTGTCCTGCTTTCCCTTGCCCTGGCAGCAGGCTTTGAACTGATGCATGCCTTCCTCCCATACAGGGGATTTAATGTGAATGACCTGGTGGCTAATGGTGTGGGGGTGATGATGGGAATTGCTTTGCTGATATTATTAAACAATAGATTAATTAAGCATAATACTTAATGAATACCCTCAACCTCATAGGAAGAGATAAAGAACTTTTCAATGAAGATATTAAGAAGCATGAACAAAAGCTGAGTGATATAGTTAGCCCAAACCATTTTCTTGTACTTGGAAGAGGTGGGTATAGGAATTATAAATTATTGTCATGAACATTAAGCATTATCAACATTGAGTGAAAATACGAAAATAGCAAAAAACAGCCTTATTCTTTACATAAGGTTAATCATTACTACTTTCGTAGGTCTCTATATATCCAGAATTCTTCTTACAGAACTCGGCGATGATAATTATGGGTTATATGCAGTTGTAGGCGGTGTTGTTTCAATGATGGGTTTCTTGCGCTCAACGCTTAATACAACAACATATCGCTTTGTAGCCGTAGAGCTTGGAAAAGGAAATAAAGATAAAGTAAATAAAATCTTTAACAGTTCATTAACTATATTTTTGCTTTTAGGTTTTCTTTTGGTCATCATAGGTGAAACCGTTGGGGCGTGGTACGTTAAAACACATCTGAATATTGAAGCAGAGAAAGTTAATGATGCTTTGTTTGTACTCCATTTTGTAATTGCATCTACGTTTTTCTCAATCCTTATCATTCCCTTCCAGGGTCTTATTACTGCTCAAGAAAACTTTTTAGCACGAGCATCAATTGAAACAACCAGGTCTTTAATACATTTAGGATTTGTATTTTTTCTCATTTATTACTCTGGCTCTAAACTAAGAGCCTATGCAATTATTATGATGATTGTGAATTTTCTGGCCCTGTCATTCTTTGTTTTTTATTCAAAATGGAAATATAAAAAAATTGTAAACTGGAAAATTAATAAAGACATAAAGCTTTATAAAGAGATGCTAAGTTTTTCGGTCTGGATGATTCTCGGTTCTTTTGCACGAATGGCTGAAAGACAAGGGGGTGCTATTATTATCAACCTATTTTTCGGAACAGTATTGAATGCTGCCTTTGGTTTGGCTTCACGTATTTATAATTATATGATGACATTCGTGCGAAATATCTCTCAAGCAGCTATGCCTCAAATAATGAAAAATCATGGAGCCGGGAACAATAGAAGGTCTGTGAATTTAGTACATGCTATAAGCAAATATTCATATTTCATTCTTTTTTTGGTAGCAACACCGGTCGCATTATTAATTGATCCTATATTAGAATTATGGTTAGATGACGTTCCTCAATACACAAAAGCGTTTGCGATTTTGATGCTTGTGAACGGGCTTGTTAGTGTAACAGGTAATGGGTTTGGTGGTGCAATACAGGCTACAGGAAAAATCAGGTTAAATCAAATCTTGAGTAGCATAATAATCCTTTTAACCTTACCTTTAACTTACATGTTTTTTTCTATGGGATATCCTCCTTATTTTATTACTGTTGTAATTATAGGTATATCATTTGTTATTAGAATGATTAGAGCATGGCTTTTATCGACGCTAATTAAAGAATTTAATCTCAAAGATGATTTTAAAAAAGTATTACTGCCGGTGATGATTGTAACAACCACTGTTTTTCCACTGTATTATTTAAGACAGTATTTTGGAGATGCTCTACAAAGCATAATAATATTTACATGTATATCTTTAATTTGGACATTAATAACTATCTATTTTTTAGGGTTTAATGGAAACGAGAGAAAAACTATCAAAAGATTTACATTAAAAAAATAGATAACGCGATCATTAAATTAAAATATCTATGATAAAAAAAAACATTCTCTACTTACATATAGGATATCCTAAAACAGGCACTACTACACTGCAAAAATATTTGTTTCCCAAACATTCAAACATTCAAAGTTTGCAGCGCAATGGAGAACCAGGTTTTATTAAGAATATTTTTACCTGCAGAGAGAATAGTATAAAAAGAAATCTGAAAGCTATTGCTAACGAATTGTCTAGACACGTTAGCGATGAATACGACAACTATATTTATTCTTCAGAGTCCTTGACAAGTTTTAGCATGTTTTTCAGACAGAATCCTTATCCTTATATCTATACTTTGGATCCGAATAGTACTGCAAGAAAACTCAAAACTGCTTTTTTAGAATCGGGAATATTTGATGATGTAAAAATCATTGTGACAATCAGACGCCAAGACGATTTACTAAAATCAATGTATGCCCAGATATATAACTTAGTCTATAAAAGATTCAGAGTTACAAATACATTTCAAAAATTTATCAATTATGCCATCGAAAACAAAGACAA
This sequence comes from Bacteroidales bacterium, assembly GCA_046484145.1. Taxonomy (GTDB): domain Bacteria; phylum Bacteroidota; class Bacteroidia; order Bacteroidales; family UBA7960; genus PWND01. The sequence continues at coordinate 3,074 of JAWOBS010000335.1, read as the reverse complement.
CTTCATTCTGGATGCTCTTCAATACAATGATGTAATAACAGAATATGAAAATATTTTCGGTGAAAATAATATTTGTGTTTTGGCATTTGAGCAATTCAAGCAAGATAGAACGGCCTACTTAGATAAATTGTGTTCATTCATGAGCATTGACAGTGAGGAGGCAATAACCCTTTTAAATGACAAGCATATTAACAGGAAAAGTTCTGCGAATGGTTATAAGACAGATAAACGAGATTTATTAAGACTTTTTCAGAATTATTTAAGATGGCTTAATATTAAAAGCCCAGGAATTGGCCTTTCAAAATCTTTGCTATTCAAACCTCTAAAAAACATCAAAGCCCCGGCTAAAACATTAAAAAAATTAAAGATAAAAGAAGCCGATGAAAAATTTTTAAAAGACTTCTTTTCAGAGGGAAATATTAGGTTATCACAAAGGCACCACTTGGCTTTGGAAAATTACAATTACTATATCATAAAAAAGATACACAATGAAAATTATTAAAAGATTTCTAATAAATTGTTATTTATGTTATCGATATAGAAAAATTCTTTCTGTTAAACAATACATAAAATTTCATATTGCGTCTAAATCAAAAAAGGAGAAACCTCCGGTTGCAATTATATTAAAAAATTATCCTCATCCATTTTGGATTAGACCCGGCACTTCAGATACAACAATATTCAAGGGTATTTTTCTTCAGCAAGAATATCCAATTATACAAAATAAAACAGGAACAATTATAGATGCTGGAGCAAATATTGGTGCAACATCGTTCTTTTTTAAAATGCATGCTCCGAAAATGAAAATTATTGCTGTTGAGCCAGATGAGTCTAACTGTAAATTATTCGAACTTAATATGAAACCATTTTCTAGTGTTACGCTGTTGAAAAAGGCCTTACACAATGTTGAGGGTAGATCTATGCAAATTAAAAACCCCGATGCACCTAAGTACTCTTACCAAATGGAACTTGGAGAAAGCAATACAAAAACTGTATCAATAAATAGCATTCTGGAAAAGTATGAAATTAAAAAATTAAATATTGTAAAACTTGATATTGAGGGAGGGGAAAAAGCTGTATTTGAGAAAAACACTGAGTGGATAAATGTATGCGATATTTTAATAATAGAGCTGCACGAACATTATGCCCCTGGGTATAGCTCAGCCCTTCTTAGGGCTATTTCAAACTATGAAGTTACTATAAACTGGCAAGGAGAGAATTTAATAATAGCAAAAAGTGATTATGAAAATATTAGCAATTAACTCTACCTTCAGAGAAGAAAAATACTATTCACGATGGCGTTTAATGGCAGAAAAAAACCCTGACATTGACATTACGCTGGTTGGCCCTTCAAAGTGGGAAGGTTCTGTAGGTACACACAAGGTGCTATTCCCGGAGGACATTAAAGAAGAACGTTTTGAGGTTTTGCATGTAAATATGCATAGAAATAACCGAATTGTGCGTAAAATTGTGAATAAACTAAATGGAATGGTGTCTTTAAAACTGTTCAATATATTAAGGCGAAAAAAGCCGGACATTGTTTATATGATTGGCTATGAGAGAGGTAATCTTATTTATGAAGTGAATCTGGCAAGGAAATTATTTTTTCCTAAAGGTAAAATAATAGGTTTTACAATGCGTGGCCTGGATATGCCATTGCATCGAAGATTTTATCGAATGCATTGGAACTTAAGCAGAAAAATATTCGATGCATATTGCTGCCACTATCCACAGGGCATGAAGGTGCTTCGTGAACAGGGAAAATTTGATAAGCCGATATATATGCAAACTCAGGTTGGGGTCAACTCAGACATCTATTACACCGATGAAGAGTCAAGGAAAATAATTCGGGAGAAATATGGTTTCGGTGAAGATGAATTTATATTTGGTTCAGTAAGTAGGATTATTTCTTCAAAGGGAGTTTATGATATAATTGATGCTTTGCCGGTAAAAGGAAAATGGCGTTTCCTGATGATAGGGAGTGGAGCAGAAGAAAAAGAAATAAAGGAAATAATAAATGAGAGAGGGTTACAAGATAGAGTAATATTAACAGGTGGAATTAAAGACGGACATGATGTAGCAGAATATATGAATGCTCTTGATTGTTTGGTACATGTTCCAAGGACTACCAAAAAATGGGTGGACACATTTCCTTTGGCAGTAGTCGAGTCTATGGCAATTGGTTTACCAATTATAGGTTCTGATTCGGGTGTAATTCCTTATCAGCTCGGAGAACAAGGAATTATTGTGCCCGAAGGTGATACCAAAGCCTTAAAAAAAGCAATGCAAAAAATTCTTGATAATCCTGAATATGCTAAAAAAATTGGAGGAATCATGAAAAAAAGAGTAATGCGTACCTTTGAAGTGCGACATTTAAACAAATGTCTCAAAATTATTTTCGAAGAAATTATTAAAGGAGAATACAACGAAAAGCATATTGATCAGGCTAACTTTGATTTTGAAAGCACTTTATGATGAAAAAAAGACAGAATAAAAATCTTGGAAAAGGAGTAGAGGTAATTTTTGAATCTCCGGCTGAGAAGAGTTTTTTCTTCGGCTACTATAACTATTCTCCAATGAATAAAGATGGGAATAAGTTACTGGCTCACAAAGCAAGTTTTGAAGGACGTATGCCATATGCAAATGATACAGTAGAAATTGGTTACTTTAATTTAGAAAAAAATAACAAATGGCATGTTCTGGGCCGGTCAAACGCATTTAACTGGCAGCAGGGTGCCATGCTCCAATGGTTAGGCCCTGATTTTAATTCAAAAGTAATTTTTAACGATGTTGAAAGCGGCAGGTTCGTTGCACGAATAGTCAATGTTGCTACAAACGAAATGAAAACAATTCCGCACGCTGTATATGGTATTACGCCTGATGGAAAATTTTCTATATCATTAAATTTTGAACGCTGCTATTGGACACGTGCTTATAGTTATGCCCCAATAGTTGACCAAAGTTGGAACAAACGCATTCCTGAGGAAGATGGTATCGTGAAGATTAATCTCGAAACTGGTCAAAAAGAGACCATTATTAAAATAAATGACTTCCTTAAATTGCAGGGAATTGAA
>JAWOBS010000220.1:0-5800 GCA_046484145.1 Bacteroidales bacterium | reverse complement strand
TAAACTTTTCTCTGCCAGTGTTGTTCTACTTCCAAATTATTATTAATTATACAGGATAACAAACAAAAAATATATGAACAACAATTTAAGAAATTTCGGAAATACTGATTTAAAACTATCTCCAATTGGCCTTGGAACATGGCAGTTCAGTAAAGGGAAAAACCTTGCCGGTAAATTTTGGCCCGTTTTGTCGGATGAGGCAAGCTTTGAAATCGTGAAGGCAGCATATAACAATGGTATAAACTGGTTTGATACTGCTGAAATGTACGGTAATGGAGAGTCGGAGAGAACTCTAGCCCGGGCTTTAAAGGATAGCGGAATAAGTGATTCTGATGTTGTGGTTGCAACTAAATGGATGCCAATATTTCGTATAGCATCTTCAATTATTAGCACTATAAATGCCAGATTGGAAGCTCTTGAACCTTATACAATTTCGCTGCACCAGGTTCATAATCCGGCTTCATTTTCTTCAATAAAGAAACAAATGGCAGCAATGGCTAAGCTGGCGGAGCAAAAAAAGATAAAGTTTATTGGAGTTAGTAATTTTTCGGCAAAACAAATGCGTAAAGCTCATAAGGAGCTTGAAAAGCACGGACTCGTCCTGGCTTCCAACCAGGTACATTATAACTTGCTTCGCAGAAATATTGAGTCTAACGGTATAATGGATACCGCCAGGGAACTTGGTATTGCCATTATAGCATACTCACCTTTGGCGCAAGGAATATTGACAGGAAAATATCATGAGGATCACGAAAATATTAAAGGAATAAAGGGTTTTAGAAAAATTATGCCTGCCTTTAAAAAGAGATCACTGCAAAAGACCCTGCCTTTAATAAATACTTTAAATGAAATTGCTGAAAAACATGATGCCACACCTGCGCAGGTTGCACTAAACTGGCTTACAAACTTTCATGGAGAGCTGGTTTTTGCCATTCCGGGAGCCTCGTCGGCAAAGCAGGTTGAGAGTAATGCTTCAGCTATGAATATTAAGCTTACTGATGAGGAATTAAATATCATCGATAAGATAAGCCGGAGTATTTAATATAAGCTACTGACCACTATCTACTGTCTTCTGATTTGAATATTTAAAACAAATTTGCTTATTTTTACAGCAGTTTAAATAAGCAATTTTTGTATTAAATATAGTTATGTGATGAAAAAACTTAACATTACAATTGCGTGCCTATTACTAATGATAGCGTTTTCCGGATGTTCAAGCCTTAAAACCAAAAAAAGTAATGATAAGCAATATCCTGAAAATCTTGAGCAATACTTATCTGAATTTGAAAAGTCTGTTTTGAAGCATGATGCTGAGAGACTAATGGAGTTAATGGATGAGAATTATGTGAGAGATCAGCATGATCAGCTTTTACAAGGCAACACCACTCAGTTTGTAAATGAGTTTTTCTGTGGAAATATTGTTAAGGGACAAGGCTTTAAGTGCCTTAAGTTTAAAGAGATTTCTTCACTGAAAAGGACAGGGCTGGAGGAAGTCCATGAAGGATTCAGGGTGTCATATATTGTTTCCGATAAGAAAGATAAAATACAAACCGAATGGACTATCACAGTTAAGCAGTTTAATGGCAAAACTTATTATGGTTTATACGGAGCTTCCGGTTGATTTATAGCCGATTTGTAAAGGATAACAATATTTTCTTTTAATCAATATTTATATCCACCTCCACCATCTTTTTCCAATTCAACGCCAAGGGATAAAATTATCCTGTTAACAAAGTTGAAATAGGCAACGACCAAAGTTGCATCCAATACTCCATTATCGCTTAAGCCAATATTTTTTAAAGGTATTGTAAAGTCGATTTCGTTTGATAAACCGGGATCAACAGTGATGATATGACTGTATTCACATAGTTCATATTCTCTTTCAGACAGAGCAGCATCATGGTAGCTATTTCTTAATATTTTTACTTTTTCTTCATCTTTCCAATAATTGTTAAGTGCTAAAGCATGATGTACCTGGCAGTATTCACAGTTGTTCGCTGCTGATACTACAACAGCCATCATTTCTCTTTCGGCTCGCGATAGCTCAGATTTTGAAAACATTATTTCCATATATAAATCCATGTGTTTTACAATGCTTTCAGGCCTTAAGCTTTGGATTTTATGCACATCAGCAAGCTTTCCCCTTTTCTTAATCAGATCATTGTAAATTTCTGATAATCTTCCTGTTGCATCTTCGTGCTGAATTATTTTTATTCTACTCATATTATATTTTTTAAATTCTTAAATTAATATGGAGTTCCCTGTTCTCGCCTGGCCTTTAGAGCTTCAATGTACCACTCAAACTCATCCAGAAATTTATCAGCAGATGGGCCTGTAATATCATTTTTTGGGTTTAGATTATCGTCAAAAAGATTTCCAATCCCCGGAAGTGGAAGCATTGAAGATATTGATGGCATACCAAGTTCGCCCAGGATTGCCCTTAAATGAACAGACGATCTCACACCCCCAAACATTCCTGCTGAATATGAAGCAATAGCAGAGGGTTTAAAGAAATATTCTGCTTGAAAATGATCAAGTATATTTTTTAAAGCAGGAGGGATGCTGTGGTTATATTCTCCTGTTACAATTAAAAAACCGTCGGATTCAATGAGTTTTTGAGCTATTGACTCCATTACTTCGGGCGCTTCTCCCTTTGGATATTCTTTGTACATTTTATCCAAAAATGGCAGTTGGTATTCTATTGGATCGATAAAATGTGTTTTAATGTTTCTTTCTTTAAGCTTTTTTTCAAGGAACCTTGCTGCAAATATGCCCTGTCTTTCTGTCCTTACGGATCCGTAGATAATGCTTACTGTCTTTTTCATAATATATGTTTTTTGGTTTAATTTCATGAACCAAACTCTACTATTGAGAACCACTTGTTTTTATCTGTAAAAATATTTTTGATCTTTAGGCCAGTGAGTGAAGCAAATTCAAAAATGTCTTCAATAGTATATTTGTGAGAGTTTTCTGTGTGTATGCATTCTCCTTTTCTAATCTTAATAACATCAGGCAATTTAGTGCTAATAACCTCTTGGTCATTTAATGCAACCAAATGCATTTCAATGCGTTTTTTTTCTTTATTATAAAAAGCAAAATGCTCAAATCCGCTAAGGTCAATATCTGAATTGATTATTCTGTTTACATTATTTAAGATATTTTTATTAAAAGCAGCAGTTATGTTTTTATTATCATTATATGCATTTTCAATCACATCAATATCTTTTACCAAGTCAATGCCTAGCAAAAACCGGTCATTCTCTCTCATTGTGTTTCTAATGTTTTTCAATAGCTTAATTGCTTCTTTTTTAGGAAGATTGCCTATTGTGCCACCAAAAAAGCAAATTATTTTGTCAGAATTTTGAGGTATTTGATTAAGATGTTTCATAAAATCTGCAACTAATCCTTGTATTTTCAAGTCAGGAAAGTGTTGAAGAAGAGTACTTGACGATTTTTTTATGCTTGAAGCACTGACATCTATTGGCACGTATCTTAGTTTTTTTAGTCTTTCAGAAGTTGCTGCCTTGAATAGAATGGAAATCTTGGAACAATCTCCGCTACCAAGCTCAATTATATCAATATTTTTTTCAGAATTAATTATTTTAGGAGATATCTCATGTATAATTGATTTCTCTGTCCGGGTAGGATAGTATTCATCAAGTTGTGTTATTTCTTCAAATAGCTTGGAGCCTTGCGCATCATAAAAGAATTTGCTGGATATGTATTTTTTTTCAGCAGTTAATCCTGTTAAGATTTCTTTTATATCATCATTATCAGCTTCTTGTTTTAAATAGTCAAGTATTTCTATTTCTTCTTTTTGCATAATTATGTGCCAAAAGGCTTTTTGTTAAAAAAAGGTTTCATTTGTAAATATTATATTGGAGTTCCGGTTTCAGTCGGATTGTCCGGGTCATTACTCCATTCAAACCATCCTCCGTCATAGACAGAAACATTTGGCCAACCCATGAGCCATGCGTTAAACCAGGCTTCACTGCCACGCCAGCCTGTGCCGCAGTAAAATGCCAGATGTTTGTCCGGTGTAATGCCGTCTTTTTTCCAGTTGTCAACAATTTCATTAAATTCACGAGTGGTGTGATCCAGATTTCTGTAGTTTTCCATGTGGTATGCATCAGAGCCGCAGTCAGCAAAGACTGCACCCGGAATTCTGCCCTTTTTTTCAATATAATTATAACCACTCACCTCTCCAATATATTCAGGATAGCTTCTTACGCAAACAAGTTCAGCTTTTGGCGATTTAATAAGTTCTTTTGCTTCGGGCGTGTCAACAGCAAGATGAGGATTCTCCGGAATTATCTTTCCAAAATCATTAATAATATTTTTTGGCTCATCATAATATGATATTTCAAAGCCTTCATCTTTCCATGATTGGAAACCACCATTCAGAACTCTCACATCTTTAACTCCTGCAAACATCATTATAAAGGCAATGCGAATTGCACCTATATCTCCTGCCGCACTGCCGGGAAATGGGTCGTCATTTTTGGGAAACATAAACTTTCCATACAGCACTACGGTGGTATCAGCGTCAATCCCGTGCTGTTCGAATGCTTCCTTTAGTTCTTCCGGATATCTTCTGTTCCAGGTTTCAGGGCTTTCAACTGCTAATGTATCCATATCTATTGCGCCCGGAATATGGCCACTTAGATATGCTTCCCGGTTTCTGTAGTGAGCATGTACAAGCACATACTTGTTATTATCATACTCGGGCGGTTTTTCTCCATTTATTAATTGATTAACCCACTGTGCTGATACAAGATTTTTATACCTTGGCAAATATGCTAATTCTAAATCAGGATTCGCAAGCCATTCGCTTTCAAACTTATAATAAACAGAAACATCCTTGTAACCGGATTTTATAAAACGCGCGGCAATAAGCTGTATGTTAGTTTCATTATCCCCGTAAATGATTATTTGATCTTCGGTATCTATGTTTTTATGACGTACAATTTCAATCCAGTCAATATAATTAGCCCACTTTGCCGGCAGGCTTTTTGCTCCTTTTATGTGCCCTCCACGGGCCTGATTTTCATTATGCCATCCATTATAATAATCAACCGGCCTTATATCAATAATTCTGACTTTTGAATTCTGCCTTAACTTAATATTTTCTTCTGTTTTTAATTCTTTGATCATTTTTATTGTTTTTTGTTATTTATCGACTAAAGTATGAAAATCTTGCATCTTATCATCTTTTTTTCTCAATAAATCCTATTTCATCTTTTAGATTTTCTTTGACTTTAATTAGCATATCGGTAAATAATTCTTCTTCAGATTCTGAAAAACCTTTAAATGCTTTTGATAGCGCTTCACTTGCAAATGGTAATATATTGTTATAAAGACTTATGCCTTTCTCTGTTAAATTAATTACATTGTAGCGTTTGTCTTTGCCATATATGCTTCGTTTAAGAATGTTTTGTGACTCCAGTTCATCAAGCACTCTTTTTATCTTTACTTTATCTATCCATAAAAACATAACTAAATCTTGTTGTGTTCTGTTAGGGTTGTTTTTCACATAAGAGATAATACTCCAGGATATTTGGTCCAATTTGTAATTGTTTTTATTCAACATACTTTGCAAGCTCTTGCCAATGCCTTTTGATATTTGTCCTGACAGCATCCCCAAAGACCTGTTGAAGCGGTAATTCTTTGACATATTAGAATTTATTATGATTACTAATCTATAAAATTAACAATTAGTTTCAAATGAAACTACGTTTGTATAAGAAATTCGAAGGGAATACTACTTTTAGAACTGTACGCTTCCGATTGCAACTTCCAC
>JAWOBS010000147.1:0-3962 GCA_046484145.1 Bacteroidales bacterium | reverse complement strand
AAGCGACAAAGCAATCTCCTTATCCCCTATTCATTCCGTCGTTTTCCGTTTTCCCTTTTCCATTGTACGATCTTTCTTGGCCGGCTATTCACATTACTTGCAACCTGTAACTTGCAACTTGAAACTGTATTACCCGGCGTCAGCCGGTATCCTTGGCCTCTCATCAAAATTTAAAGTTTAATTCTCTTAATAATTGAAACAGATCACAGTATTTAATATCAAAATCTTCACACACATTCGGGATAGGGATTTTCTTTTTTATGTCAGCAACATAAATCTCGTGGGTAACTATTGTCAGATCATTTACTTTAGCAAATGCAATAACCCATGTATCAGCATAATCACTCTGCATAAATTCTTTCTTAGCCGGCGGATTATATTGAGTTTGTGCTTGAGCCCATTGAACTATAGTCCCGTATTGATTGATTACATCAGCATCTTTAGTGCTCGCAAAATAAGCATTAAATTCATCTGATGCCCAAGCGGATAATTGGTCATTACCTCGCTTTAGTTCATCTCGTACTTTATCTATGCTGCAGAGAACTCCTTCTGCTGCATAATTAACCAATCCCGTCCAAAATGGTTCTGCAATATCAAATGCATAGAAAGTTCTTGATGCTTGAATAAAGACATTTGAATCTAATACATACTTCATCTTCCTCTCATATCCCTTGCAATCTCCAGTTTATCAAATGTATCCGCTTTTAAACCGGTTATTTTGAAAGCATCTCTGTATAATATGTCATTCCTGTGTGCTGCTTTTGTAATAATACTGATAAATCTTTTACTTAATCTAGTTGGAACAGTATTATAGAAATTGCCTCCGTTTCCTTTCTGTACTTTATAATCCTGAGCAATGTGATCTCTGTAGAACTCATGGAACTCTTTTTTAGTAATTTTACCCAGATCTAATAAACGTCTTGCAATAACGATACTGCTGACTTTAAATATTCCAGCTAATAAATTATAATCTAAGCCTGTCTGGTCAAACTCTTTAAGCAAATCTGCTTTAGGCACCAGGAACTCTGCTGTACATTTATTACAGTATAATTCAATCTCATTATCAGAGGACTGCAATTCTCTTAAATCAAAGGATGCGCTCTTGCCAAGTAAGATATGAACAATTTCATGGACAATAGTGAAAATCTTACCGGAAATAGCGTCATTATTATTAATAAAAACAAAGGGAGCAATATCATTGTATAGCACAAATCCCCTGAATTCATTCACATCTAATTTTCTACGGGTATTATTGTTTACTACACCATTCACCACTGTGAATATTTTCGCTTCCTCTGTTCTCTCACGGAGGAATCTAAATGCATTGGTCCAGGTAGGCATATCCCTTGCCCAGCCATTCTCAATATTCAGTATTTTTCTTATTATATCTACAGTTTCTTCTATGGGGGTATCCAGAGTAACAGAACTGGCAAAATTCAGTTTTTCTTCTCCCCAATCCAGTAAAATATCCTCTATCCATTCCTGCCTTCTCATTAATGTCTCTATTGTTTCTAACAGATTGTCAGATGGTTTGAATGTATCTCCTTCTTTTGTTCTGAAATGGGGTATCGGGGATTCTCTTTCCGGCAATTCATTAAGAAAGAAATAACCGAATGGTATGTGAAATTTCTTTGCTATTTTCTCTAACTGATTTACGGTTGGTTTGGCTTCACCCGTAGCCCACTGGGATAACTTGGGTTCTTTAGCAGCATACATAGTCCAAATATCAGGCTTTTGCTCCTTTAATTCTTGTAATATGTCTGTGTTGAAATCCACTCTTACGATTTTACCCATTGATTACTCCGCTTATACTTTATTTAATTATAGCAAAAACCATATAGAATTACAATATAATTGTTTGGACAAAGAATCAAAGAAAACTCTTTCTGGTATTCATTCTGTTAATATTTCTTGTAACTTGGATTAGGGTTCAAATTGTTGAACCCCTACACTTTTTCCGTTCATGGTCAACTCGTCACAAAGCTGGGAGCTGGTGGCTGAGGAGCTGATTCCAATCCAACTACCCGTTCTACTCGCTCTATACGCTCTACTCGTTCTCGTATTCACACGTATCACACGAAATAACGCTGTGCGTTATTATTCCTGGCACTTTTACATTTTCTTGTAATCTATTGTTACTTAAATTGTTGTTGGGAATTGACAAAGAGGTGTTGGAGGTTGGTGATGAGGGTCTGGCGAGTTTTGTCTGCTGAGAGGTCTTGCATTGAGAGCAGGTCTATACCATCATGGTAATTGATTATTATTATATTCTTAGAAGATAATTTAAGGTCGTTTTCATGAATAATTTGAGAGTATTTTTGTCCGAGAATCTACTGACAAATTTTGGGGAAATATAATAGTAAGATAATACAAATAACTCTCCGAATGAATTCTTAAGCAATATCCTGTCTCTGAATTCTCTCAGTTGCAGTACGGAAGGATGTTCGTAATCACCATAAACCATTGTTGCAATATAACACCCGTCATCTCCGCTGCTCTTGGAAACCTCTTGCGCTAGATGTTTTGACAATGCATTAAAAAACCAGTTCATAACATTCTCTCATTTATGTATTCAATTCTTAATTGTGTTAACCTTTTCTTTATCATACTTAGATTCTGATGCTATCCTTAAAAACCAAAAACATACAAAGAGTAAAGCCATGCGGAAATAATCAGCAGGCATTAAATTCCTGCCATTGTCAAGAATGATTATTAATAAAGATGATATAATGGAAAGTGCAATCATCCAGTTGAGGAAAACTTGCATCTTGCGTGGTACAATGAATATTCTTTTTATTATATTTATTAATATAATGGCTGCAACAAATATACTTAGATATACAATAAAATTTTGGATGCTGTCTTCTACAATACTCATATCAAAATTACTCCAAACAAGCACATTAAACAAGATAAATATATTGTATTCATTATTTTTAATAGACTCTTTCTGTTCATTAAAAGAAGTCCTTTTTTTGTTAACTAGATTATAATACCCGGATCTGATATTATAATATTCCTCGTCTTTGCTATTTAAATGTATTGTCTTAATATAGTCTTCTCTAACAGATTCAACCGATTCTTCATAATGATCTTCAAATTTAATACCTGACCAAAAAGCAGGGATTATATTCGTGCCCAGATATTGATATTGTATATCTTTATTTCCCTGTAGCATATAAATAGAAAAAATAATACCAGTTATAATAGCTAATGAATAAACTACTCCAAAAAACTTCTTCATTGGTATGAAATTAATCTTTGGCCTTGATTCTTTTACATCCTTTTCCTGATAACCTAATAATTGGAGAATGTTTTTTATATGTTTATTTTTCAGCTTTTTGCTTGTAAGATATTTTCGTATTATCTTATTCTCTTTATTTTCTGATTCTTTATTCTTGTATTTCTTCAACAACTGTGCTATCAAATGTGCCTTGTCTTTATTGCTGAAATTGCTGTATTTTGATATTTTGACAAGATTCTCTATTATATGAATATCTTCTGTTATATCATCTGCCCTTTTTTTGTATTCCTTTAGATAAATTTTTATTTTCTCGCTCAATATCATATCAATAATGAAATTATCGGTTTTATTTCCTGTTCCTGACATGTATTCAGCACAAAACTGTGATAAATTATTCAGATTGATAATTCTTCCTCTTATGATAAAAGGCATCTCCGGCCTGTATTTAAGAAGCATTCTCATAAGTATGAAATCTTCATCTTTTGTTCCGGATGTAAGTCTGTTTACGATTTTAATATTCTTTTTATCTCCATTCGCTTTTAAAGATGATATGAGATTACCTCTTCCAATGAATTTCTTCGCCTGCTGCCAATTGTCGGTTGTTTGAGCTATAAACAGCATCAATTCTTCCAAGGAATAGAACTTCTCACCCTTGAAGTTGATAGGTTTGTCATACCCCTCTACATCATGCTCTTCTTCTACTACAGGGATATCCCTG
>JAWOBS010000323.1:0-14265 GCA_046484145.1 Bacteroidales bacterium | reverse complement strand
TATAACGCTTGCCTGATGCATTTTCTATATTGTCAACAAGCCTTTTGATCTCTCTTATCGAGGCTTTTCCTACGCTTGACAAATTCAGTAATTCTATTTGTTCTTTTACAATTTCAAATGGAATGGGAGTGTCTTTCATATCTATTAGGTTTTATCGTTTAGTGATTTTTTATTATTATCAAATTTGAAGTGCAAAATAGTAAATTTCCCGTTTATAAAAAACATTTTGAAAATGAAATTATAAAAAAAACAACTTATGTTAGCTTAATTTAACAATCATATTTTGTTAATATTTATACTTTTACCATACATTGTTGATTTTTTATTATCTCCTGTAAGAAAATTTGAATTTGTTATACACAAATATAAAATCTAATATTTTAATCAATTAAAATTTAATATTATGAATAAGTCAATATTTCTCCTCACTCTTATTTTATTTCTTGCAAGCAATGTTGTTTCGCAAGAGTCAACAGGTTATATGTTGCCACCTGATGAAATTGTTGATCTGGTGGATGCTCCTTCAACGCCATCAATGGAACTCAGCCCTTTAAATGATAAGGTTTTATTTATAGAAAATCCGGGTTTGAAAGCTTTGTCTGATATCGCTGTTGAAGAGCTGAGAATTGCAGGCACAAGGATAGACCCAGCTACGAATGGCCCAAGCCGGGCAGGCTATGGTATAGGACTGACAATTTCCGATATTTACGGAAATAATATAAAGAATATTGCGAATATGCCTGAAAATCCACGAATTCGCAATGTGAGATGGTCGGCTGATGGCTCTTATATTGCCTTTACAAATACTGTTGAGGATGGTATTGAGTTATGGGTTGTAGATGTAGATGAATATGCTGCAGAAAAGCTTACCGGCCCTATTGTTAATGATGTTATGGGTAATGCATATTCATGGCTGCCTGATAATACTATTATTTATTCTTCTGTGATACAGGACAGGGGAGATGCACCCCAAAGGCCAATGGTAGCTGATGCCCCGGTTATCCAGGAAAGTAGCGGAAGAAAGGCTGCCGTGCGAACATACCAGGATTTAATGGCTGATAAGATTGATGAGGAGATGTTTGACTATTATGCTACGTCTCAATTATATAAAACAGATCCGGATGCGAATAGCTATAAAGTAGGAAAACCCGGAGTAATTTGGTATTATAATATATCTCCGGATGGTAATTATGTTTTGGTAAATACAATCAATAAGCCATATTCATACATCGTGCCTTATTACCGCTTTCCGCAAACCATAGAGATTTGGGAAGCCGATGGTAATCTTGTCAGGCTTGTTGCAAATATTCCTGTTGCCGATAATATTCCACAGGGCTTTGATGCTGTGAGAGAGGGCCCCAGGGCACTTAACTGGAGATCGGATAAGCCGGCTACATTGTTTTGGGTTGAAGCTATTGACGGGGGAGATCCTTCAACAGACGCTGAACACAGAGATCAATTGTTTTTTATAGAAGCTCCATTTAAGGATGAAGTAAACGAGAGCATTAAGCTTAAACTCAGATATTCAGGAGTGATGTGGGGCAGGGATGATTTTGCTATTATAAATGAGTACTGGAGAAAAGTCAGGAGATACATCACATCTTCATTTAATCCCGGAAGCCAATCCTCTGCTATGACAAAGATATTTGATTATTCAAGAGAGGACAGCTATAATAATCCGGGTAGATTTCAGCAAACAAAGAACGAATATGGAAGAAGTGTTTTAATGTTTGATGATACTTCAAGAAGGTTATATTTAATTGGCCGGGGAGCATCGCCTGAGGGTAATATGCCATTTGTTGACAGCTATGATCTTCGTACGGCAAAAACTGAGCGCTTATGGCAGTGCGAAGCTCCTTATTATGAATATCCTGTAAAAATTATTGATGAAGAAAATGGTTTGATAATAACCAGGCGGGAGTCACAATTGGTTCACCCTAATTATTATCTTCGGAATATTTATGATGATAGCCTGGTGAAAATCACAGATTTGCCGGATCCTTTTCCGCAACTTCGGAATATTAAAAAGGAGATGATACATTATGAACGTAAGGATGGTGTCCCATTATCCGGAACTCTTTATCTTCCTGAAGGTTTTGAGCCGGGTGTTGATGAGCCGCTTCCTACAATTTTATGGGCATATCCCAGGGAGTTTAAAAGTTCTGATGCTGCAGGACAAGTTAGAGGGTCGAAATACACATATACAAGAATTGGAGCTACCTCACCGGTTATGCTCGTTACGCAAGGCTATGCTGTTTTGGATAATGCAAGTTTCCCGATTATTGGTGAAGGAGATGAGGAGCCGAATAACACCTTTGTGGAGCAATTAGTTGCAAATGCCCAAGGTGCAATTGATGAACTTGTGGAAATGGGAGTAACAGACCCGGACAGGGTAGGTGTTTCCGGTCATTCTTACGGAGCCTTTATGACAGCCAATCTTTTGACTCATTCGGATTTGTTTGCCGCCGGTGTGGCAAGAAGTGGTGCTTATAACAGGTCTCTAACGCCATTCGGATTCCAGGCCGAGGAGCGTACATATTGGCAAGCACCTGAAATATATCATCAAATGTCACCCTTTTCTCATGCTGATAAGGTGAAAACGCCAATATTACTGATCCATGGCGCTGCTGACAACAATTCAGGTACTTATCCTTTGCAGAGTGAAAGGTATTATGACGCCCTACGAGGGCATGGTGCAATAGTAAGATTGTTGATGCTGCCGCACGAAAGTCACGGTTACAGAGCCAGGGAGTCAATACTTCATATGCACTGGGAGTGGGTGGAATGGTTTAATAAATATCTAAAGCAGACAAATTAATACCGAAAAACACAGAGGCTAATTAGTTTGTTTTGTTTTTTAGAAAAAGTAAAAGGCAGTAAATAACAGCCTGATATTGCTTATCTCACTGTGATCTTTTACAATTCCATATTCGTTGGGTGTGCCATAAGCTGCTGCTGTATATTCAAGTTCAGTGCAAAACCTGACACTTCCTGATTGAAAGGACAGGGAAGGAGCTACGCGGTAAACGTAAGCAATATCTTGCCCACGACCATAGTAGTTACCTACTATTATATCATCTGATCCAAAATTATGTGCATAACCTGCAAAAAGTCCTGTTTGTATTTTTTTGCCGTAAACAATATTTCCCCAAAGCATCATATGGTTTAGAGGTGTGTATTTTACATATCCTGTTTCAGGGTTTATATAATGTTCTGCATAACCACCCATTACCAAGTGCTCACTGAGGTTTTGCCCATAAATAGCCTTGCCTTTTACATCCAGTAAATTATTGTTGTATCTCAGATAAGCCATAAAAGCATAAGAGCCTATTGTTTCAGCTGTTTTATATAGCTGGTCGGTTACAACTTGCGGCCGTAATATCTTATAATCACCTGCTATTCCTGCTGTAGTATTATTTTTTTTATAAATAAACTGCAAGTGGAAATTAGGCATTGCACTTGTCCTGATATAATCAGGTGAAGCACCTTTAGGCCCATCGCTGGAATTGTCGCGCTGAGCAACTGCAGCCACAAGAGTTTTAAAATTACCACTTTTATAAGTTAGGCTTAGCTGGGGGTTTCTTATAAAGGGTTGAAATGGTGCTCCCGTATTGAGTGACACAACGGTTGGGACAACCTCTGTTGCAAACATTGGATGCCACCATTGGCCAAAAAGAAGGTCGAATTTTTCCCAGTCTAATTTTAAATATGCATGGCGTAGGCGAAATCCATTTATGTCTGCATTGGTAACCCCTGAAAAATCAGCTTCAATAAAGCCCGTGGTTTTTGCATTAAAAGCATCCGGCCCGGAAATATGCCCTGCAATGCGGCTGGTTATCGCAGAAAAGTTAAAAGAAGGATCCCCATTTACATCAAGTCCGTTTACATCTAAAAACTCTTTATCAGGAAAAAGCAAAAAGAGATCTTCTCTTGCTGCAATAACTGAGCGACTATCATACCAATAGTCGGTTTTGACGAAACCACTGACTTTAAATTCGAATAATTTTTCTTTTTCTTCTTTCTCTTTATTATCGTTGTCAATAGTGTTGCTATATGCTATACTACTTGCAGATAAACAAAGAAAAGTTACTAAAACAATAAGAATTTTATTATTCATTTTTTATGAAATTATTAATTATGTATTAGGTTGCTTTTTTGTTATATAACTGAAAACAGGATTCAAAGCTAATGATACAAACATGCCGATAGTACCTGCTTGCGGAGATGGCGTGCCTGTGCCGTACAAAAACAGGCAGGTTCCCAAACCGCAAACTCCGGAGACTATTGCTCCGTGCTTATTCATGTTTTTATTTAACAATCCCCATATAAATGGCCCTAGGAAAAATGAGCCCAGTGCACCCCAGGAAATCCCAAGTATCGCTACAATATGGTCAAGGTTGAGGTATGCCAAAATAATTGAGATAAGAATAAACAAGGCACTGGTAATTCTCATAAACAAAGTCAGCGTTTTGTCTGTAACATTTTTGTTTATAAAACCTGCATAAAAGTCTTTTACCAGGGTTGAACTTGAAACCAGTACCAATGCAGCCAGGGTTGACATTGATGCAGACAAAATCAAGAGTAATATTATTACATTCAAAGAGGTGGGTATAACATTGACCAATAATTCCGGCATAATAATATCAAAAATGGGTTTGTTATCTACACCAAAAGCATTGGGTGTAACTTCAGGACTCATAAATACTTGCGATGTTGAACCGATAAAATATGCTACACCACCAATTATTATTGCAAAAATTGTTGAGGCTATCATGCCTTTTTTTACTGTTCTTTTGTCTTTTATAGCAAAGAACTTTTGCATAAGCTGAGGCATGGCAAATGGTGCCAAACTAGTGAGTAATACTATTGAAAGCAAAGGCCACCAGCCGGGAGGGCCAATAGCTTTTGTAAGCTCAGGATTGATGTTTTGCAGGTCTGCTGCTATCTGGGTTATACCACCGCCTTCTTTTGCTGTGCTGAAAAACAAGATGATAACACTTACCACCATTATCATTCCGAATATCATATCTATCAAAGCCATGGATTTATAACCGCCCAACACCATGTAAATAGCCGTAAACAAGCCCATAGCGGCTAAAGCATGCCAGTATTCAACTTCAAAATTGGATGTAAACAAATACGATAATCCCATAAATACTGCAGCACAATATGGAATCATAAAAACAAATATTACAATGCTTGCCAGAAGCTTTAAAGTATCTGAGTTATATCTTTTTTGTAGGTATTCGGGCATGGTGCTGACTTTATACTTTGCTGCTGCGTCTTTTACACGCCATCCTATTACCCACCAAACAAGTAAAACTCCAATAAACGCATTAAAAAATGCAACCCATAATCCTGAAAAACCAAAGTTCCATCCAATATTTCCTGCGAAACCAATAAATAATACTGCACTAAAATATGCTGTACCATAAGAAAATGCACTCATCCACGGCCCGACATTTCCACCGCCAAGAAAGAAATCATTGAAGTTTTTGGTTGCAAGCAGGCCTCTTATCCCTACAAATATTATCATTAAAGCATAAAGTGATAAAACAATAATTTTAATGTCCATTTGATTTTAATTTAATGGTAAATACTATTATAAACTTATTTGCTAATATTAATCCTGGCATCAACTGCAACAACTTTATCTTCCTTGCCAAGTAAGGGGTTCAGGTCAAGTTCGATAATTTCCGGTGCAGCTTCAAGCAGTGCAGAAAGCCTAACTAACACATCTGCAAAGACTTCTTCGCTAATGCCTTTTTGACCGCGAACTCCTTTAATAATCTTATAACTTTTTAGTTTTCTAATCATATCAAGGGCATCATCCTGGTCAACTGGTGATAGCCTTGTTGAAACATCTTTTAAAACTTCAATAAAAATTCCACCCATGCCACAAAGAATCATATGTCCGAAATCTTTTTCAAATTTAGCCCCGGCAAATAATTCTGTACCGGAAAGCATCGGTTGCATTAAGATTGCTGTTGTATCTTTTATTTCTATCATTCTTTCGAACTCTTTTTTTACACTTTCAGCATCTTTAACATTTAAGGTAACACCTCCTACATCAGATTTATGCACCGGCCCAACAACTTTCATCACAATCGGATAGCCCAATCTTTCAGCAGCTTCAATAGCATCTTCAAGCCTGCTTACAACTTCTTCACCGGCCCTGGGAATACCTGCAGCGTCAAGCAAGCCTTGTACTGCCATGGGATTTATATATCCATTATCGGATTGTTCAATTATTTCTCTTATTTTGGCATGGTCAACAGCAGGAAGCTTGATTTCTTCCCTGGCAGCTTGAGGAGTATGATATACTCTTGACAATGCATTTCCAAGTGTAACCTCATCAGGAAATATAATCCTGCCTTTATTAATAAATTCATCAATTTCATCTTTAGCAGTAATTACACTTGGAAGTACCGGGTATATAGGTTTTTTGCACTCTTTCATCTTTTTATCAAGCACATCATAAACATCATATACAGGAAACAAGCCCGGTGTTCCGAAAATAACAACCATGCCGTCAATTTCGTCAAATTTGTTTTCAACATAATCTATAATTATACCCAATTGCTCTGCTGTTCCTGTTGCCAGGAAGTCGATGGGGTTGGCAACTGAAGAACCCGGGAATAATTGTTCAAGTAATTCTTTGCTTGCAGAATTGTCTATTTGAGGAACATTCATGCCACCGTTTGACAAAGCGTCTGTAAGCATCACTGCCGGTCCGCCGGCATGAGTTATTATAGCAATATTTTTGCCTTCTAATTTAGGGTGTAAGAATATTGATGCAACACTAATAAGATCTTCGCGGCCATAACAACGTACTATGCCTGCTTTGTGAAACAATGCGTTTACAGCTACGTCCGGACTAGCGAGTGCACCTGTGTGTGACGAGGCGGCACGGCTTCCGGCATCTGAGCTGCCTGCTTTTACTGCTGCTATCATGCAACCTTTGCGGATTAGCGATCTTGCATGCTTTAACAACATTTGGGGTTTGTTGATTGTCTCAATGTATAATAGTTTGACCTTTGAACTGCTTTTTGGGTCAAAGTTCTCATCCAAATATTTCAATATTTCTTCAACTCCCATCTGGGCGCTGTTGCCAACAGAAAATACATTAGAAAAAGTCAGGCCTTTAGGTATTCCGGCTTCCATGATGAAACAGGCCGTGGCTCCTGAACCTGAGATGAAATCACAACCTTCATTGGTTAGCTTTGGAATCGGGTAAGTAAATACACTGTGATGATTTGGAGTAAGTATGCCAACGCAGTTCGGGCCTATTAGTGAGCCATTTACACTGTTGATAGTGTCAACAATCTTTCTTTCTAATTTTGCACCTTCTTCGCTTTCCTCACTAAAACCCGCGGAAAGGATGATAAAGGCACGTGTGTTTTTTTGTTTTGCTAATATTTCAACAGTGTCAGGTACAAACCTTGCTGCAATAGCAATTATTGCAAGATCTACTTCGGGTAGGCCTGCAGGGTCTTTAAAACTCTTTATGCCCTGAACTTCACTTTCTTTTAAGTTGGTAACATAAAGTTTTCCTTTGAAGCCACCATCAATAATGTTTTTTAATATTTTTCCTCCCGGCTTTGCTGTATCGTTGGAGCCACCAACTACTACTATACTTTTAGGATCTATAAGTTGTTTATTGACCATATTTGAAATATATTTTACAGTGATTTTTTAAATAATTCGCTAAAGTATAAAAAATCTAAAGTTTGATTGAGATTTTGGTAAGAATTGTTGATGCAAAATTTGAACAACACTATGAGGAAATACATAGCAATAGTTAATTTTTACCGCTAATAATTTTCAGCAGTAATATTTACTCTTTTTAAGATGTTTCAGAATGATTAATAGTATTGCTTTTCTTGAGCTATTTTCTTGTACATACGGTTTATTTTTGGTTGCAGAACCCAAACACCAACCATAGAAAAATAGATTAGGAAAAACTCACCCACAAAATCTCTGAATGTGACTTTTCTCTGCAGTAAAGCGGTTTTGTAGCTCTTTGCTGCATAAATTGTCAGGAAAATCTGGCAAAAAGCTGAGTAAAAAGACAAAGGCATTATTACTAAAAACACGATTATTATAAAAATAAACGGATTGGCTTCAATATAATACTCAATACCACCTCCTGCTAATGAAAGTATAAAGACAAATAATAAAAAATAAAATATTATGGGAGATACAAAGAAAATTTTAAATGCTTTTTTGTTGTATTTTATGTCATCAGGAAATAATTTTTGTAAGCCGATAGAAATTGAATATATCCAGGCAAACAAAACAATAACAGATATAATGGTAAAGAACATTATAATACCCAACATATCGAGAACAAATTTTTCGGATTCAAAATATGTGTGATTTAATGAGTCTGTTATAAAAAAGTACACAGGTAAAAATTGAATAAATATAATAAAGCCATACATGAGGAGAAATAAAACCCAGTGCTTTGTTTTTAGAAAGAAGTCCATAATAATATATTTTAAATTCTCTGCAATTTAATAAAAAAGAATTAACAGAAGTAAAAAAATATGCTTCAGGATTTTTGTAATTTATTTTACAAAGCCTGAAGCATATAAATCTATAAAGAAATCATTATTGTCCGGTAAATCGAAAATAACGAGCTAGTTTTAAAACGAGATTCCTCACTACACTTCGTTACGTTCGGAATGACAAGCACTTATGTTGGAAGAGGATGGGGTTGGTGGCGGTTTTGCCGCCACCAACCCCATCCTGATAAAAACCCATGGATGTCCTGTCATTTCGACCGAAGGGAGAAATCTCGTAACTTTTACCGGACAACAATGTAAAGGAATCTAAAATATTCCCACTAAAAATATAATATTATTGCAAAAAAAACATTAGTTCCAGGTAATTGCAAATTCAGTATACCTGTGGCCTTTAGTTAATGATTGTGGAATTTTGATGTTTACATCTTTACATCCTGAAATCTCCAATGCTTTTTCCATCCAACCTGCTAACCTATGCTCAACAATATCATCAGGTTTAGGGAATTTTGTAATATGAAGAGTAACATGTTGTTTTCCTTTGCTTACAACAGACAACTCTGATGGGTCATAATATGCCTGGAGTATTCTACCTGCCCTGTCAATAATATGGCCCGGCGAACTCATTTTTACATAAAACTTATAAATTCCCTTCAATGATGCTTCAGCACTATACCTGCCACATTCCCAGGCTCCTTTTGTTGGGTGGTTGTAGCATATTTCCGACATTAATTTTGTTGGTTGAATAATAGCATCTTCAATAGGATACCACTCTGAAGATAAAGCTCCTTCAATAAAGATTGCTTTTGACTTATCCGGTAGTTGGCTCATCCATTCTTTATACTTTTCTGCATTTACTGATTTGATAAATTCAGGGATGGTTTTTACTGCGGTTCCTTTTACTTTCATTTTTTACAGGCAATTTTATGTGGTTAATAATAAATTAATACAAAAAACAATTACAGGGCTTGTGGGATATGTTTAAAGTTTAAAATTGTTCGACAAAAGTATGTCTTGTCAAAAAACAAAAACACAGTAATAATACTGAAATGATTATTTTTTTATGGAAGAAAAAGGAAATGCATTATTCAATCTCAAAAAATTCAATAGATTTTTCATCATCTATTACCATTGAAGGCACACCGTTATATTCTGTTATTTTACCTGTTACGCATATTTTTTTATCCTTCAGCATAATATGCGGCTCATAACTAAAATTAATAATGTTATCTTTAAAGATAGTAACGGAAAAAATATGATTTGGAAAGCTTTTATCAAGATTTAGGAAAACATTTCCACTTCCGGATTTTGTTGCAGAGACGACAGTACCACAAATACTAACCGGCCTTTTGGTATTTGTCAGCCTTTTGGCCTGTGTTGTATTAAAGTGATTGCGCGGCAATACACTCATTGGGATAGGCTTTTTATCCTTTTCATCAATTGATATCAACCAGGATTGCGGATCATTCTGTGATTCAATACTAGCTTGTAAGTCGTTTGGTAAATTGTGAAAGAAATCTATTCCGGTAAGGTTTTCTATACTGTCAATACTTACTGAGTAATTCTCTAAAGGCATTTCGCACAGCTCATTGGGCATTAAAAATGCAACACCTTTATTTCCTTCAAGGCTAACAATAATTTTGTAATGATATTCCGGTATAGATATTTTATTAACGCCTCTTTCCATTTTTTCAAGATCATCATTGATTACAGGAGCTGTAACAATAAAAAGCCTGGAGCCAGTGTTGTTTTGAATGTAAGCTCTTATAGTATTTTCCAGGTTTGCCCAGGCAATGCGGTTGAAATCGGGTTTTTGCGGAGTCATGTTTGAATAATAAAAACTTTCTGACAGAGCTTTTTCTGACCAACGGAAGTCTGCTGATGGTGCCAGGTGCCCGCGATCGTAGCCATAACCATCGTATTTAAAAGAACCATCTTCTTGCTCATGCTTTAAAAAATAATCAGCTTCAACTGCTGTTTTGCCTTGCAGCTTGGGATCGGCCCTAAAATCATTACTGCGGCTTACCTTACCCTCAACAATATCATAAGTTAATATGTGGGCAACCCATTTTGCAAGTTTGTGCTCTTCATCATATACTAAAGCCATTGCTGAATGCATAATAAGCTCTTCGCCGTCTTCAACTTTGGGAAGTCCCTGTTCTTTTAATTCAAACCTGATCTGTTCCAGTTTAAGAGACTCTAATTCCTCTAATAGTTCTTCTTTAAAATTATTAATGGAATCAAGAGTATTTTGAATTTCATTAATCTTTGAGTTATTATTGTTTTGTGATATTACAGTAAGCCCAAAAAAAGTAAAAAGGATAAAAGGGATAAATATCTTGATAGTGGATCTCATGTCTTTGGCATTAAGGTGTGAAAATAAAAGATTAATTAAATAAAAACAACAACTAAGATGTATCTAACATATTGTTAAGCAGGTAGTTATTGAAAATAAAACACAATGATAGGCAAAATTGTTTTGCAAAATATCAGTGAAATCGTGAATTATCTTCTTTATTTTTGCAATTGCCATAAAAAGTAATACAGAAAAAGTCATTAAGCTAAATAGCACAATAGTTTGAAAAATTATTTTTTAATAAAGTCAATGCTAAAGATTGTTTAATGTCCTGACTGCAAAGTATATGGCGTGTTATATTCTTGAAAACACCTAAGAAGAAAGAAAAAATACAAAGAAAATTAAACGTTTTTTTAAATATATAATAAATGCATTTGTTTTTTTTATAAATTAGATAAAAATATAATTTCATAATAATTATTAGTTACCGGTTTATATGTTTAGCCCAATTGATGATAATGAGGATATAAAAAACCAGTTTAATAGATTGGTTTTGGAAAATGTGGCTCTGAGAAAAGAGATTAAAGCCTTAAAAAACAGCTTAACAAAGTTTAATCTTGATAATAAGGATAAAGATCAGGATTTAAAAAAAATTCATCAGTCAGAGGAGCGTTTGCGTTTGCAAAGCGAAGTTTTGGCTTATCTAACTACGCATAAGGCTATAGGTACAGGCGACATTGATAAAGCAGTAAAAGTCCTATCAGAAGCAGCTTCAAAAACCATAAAAGTTGACAGAGTTGGTATTTGGTTGCTATCTGAGGATAACACAAAGTTAGAATGTATAGACCTTTTTGAGTATTCAAAACAAAAGCATTCCCGTGGCCTCATTTTATATGCAGAGAATTATCCTAATTATTTTAAAACACTAAAAAGAGAAGCTATAGTTTCTGCCTCAAATGCAATAAAGGACAAATCTACCAGTGAGTTTGCAGAAGAATATCTTATTCCAAATGGTATTTCATCAATGCTGGATGCAATACTATTTGATGAAAAGGGAATTGCGGGAGTAGTGTGTTTTGAGCATGTTGGTAAACCCAGAAAATGGACAACTGATGAGGAATATTTTGCTAATATTATTGCTGCATTATTTATGAGTTGCAGGGCTATTGCAGAAAGGATAGCTACTGAGGATTATTTGATGCAGCAAAAAGACGAATATGAAGCACAAAATGAGGAGTATCAGCAAATAAATGAAGAGCTTAAGCAGACATTAGATGATCTTTATAAGTCTAATGAAAAACTTGAACAGAGCAAGCAACAGATAAATACTATTCTTGATATTGTTGATGAAATGGTTTGGTCGCAGGATTATAATTCAGCAGTACCAAATTATATAAGCCCTGCTGTAAAAAATATTATGGGCAGAGAAGCTTCAGAATTTATTAATAATCCAAAACTTTGGAAGGAGATAATCCATCCCGATGATATAAGCTTTGTTTTAGAAGCTTTAAGTAACTTCCAGCCCCAAAGGCACATATTATTAGAATATCGGGTTGTCCATCCGGACGGTAACGTTAAGTGGGTGCATGATAGTACAAAAATTACTTATGATAAAAATAATAAGCCGGTTCGGCTGGATGGTGTTGTCACTGATATTACAGCAAGGAAAATTGCAGAAGAAGAAATTAAGAATAAATCAAATAAGCTAAACACTATTTTAAAAACCATGCCGGATCTTTTGTTTGTTATAAACAAAGATGGCTATTACCAGGAGGTGTTTTCAAATGACCCGGCAGTATTGATGATACCTCAGGAGGAGGTAATCGGAGTAAATGCAGTTGATGTTTTTGGTGAAAAAGAAGGGAAAAGACATATAAAGGCTTTTAGAAAATGTTTAAAAACTAAAGCGCTGCAAGTAATTGAATATCAGATTGAGGAAAAACATAAAACATTGTATTTTGAAGCGAGATTGTCACCACTTGATAGGGAAAATGTGCTGGCAATAGTTAGGGATATTACTGAGAGAAAAGATTATGAACTTCAACTATCATATGAAAGAGATATTCTACAGCAATTGATGGATAATATTCCTGACCTGATATTTTTTAAAGATAGTAAGGGAAGGTACACAAGAATAAACGAAATGGCTGCAAAGCTATTGGGAGTGAAAGATATTAAAGAGGCTTATGGAAAAACTGATTATGACTTTTTTGACAAAGCCTATGCAAAAGAGATATTTGAAGAGGATAAAAAATTATTCAAGCATGGAACTCCGGTAATAGGCAAAATTGAGAATGTCGCAGAAGGCGAGAAGCTAAAATGGATATTAACTACAAAAGTTCCAATTAGAAATAATGAAGGGAAGATAGTTGGGCTTGTTGGTGTTTCTCGTAATATTACTGAACTTAAAGAGGTTCAGGATAAATTAAAACTGTCTGAAGAACAATATAGGTTGGTTACAGAAAGTGCATTTGACGGAATTTACCTTAGAAACGATAAATATTTTGAATATGTGAATGAAAGGTTTTGCAAAATGACCGGTTATTCAAAAGAAGAGCTTTGTTCTGAAGATTTTGACTTGAGCCGTTTCTCTTTTTATGAAACCATTCATAAACAAGAAGAGAGCGGAAAAAGCAAACAGAATAATGCTTATAATAACCTATCAAGAACTTATGAAGGCACTATAACATGCAAGTCAGGTGAACAACTTAAAGTCGAGTTTAGCATTACATACATAAAAAGAGGTAAAAGAAAGTTTGTTTTGGGCATTATGCGTGATGTAACAGAGCGCAAAAAAAATGAAGAACTAATCAGGGAAATTGCAATTACTAAGAAATCAGCGGAGTTTAAACAGAATTTTCTTGCTAATATGAGCCATGAAATCAGGACTCCACTTACCGGTATTCTGGGTATGATTGAAATGATAGGCAGAACAGAATTGAACTCAGAGCAGAAAAATTATTTAAGTGTTTTGAAGCACTCAACAGATAATCTGAAAGAAATAATCAACCAGGTACTTGACTTTTCAAAAATTGAAGCAGGGAAGGTTAGCCTTAGGCAAAAAGCATTTGAATTTAAGGTGCTTATTAATAATGCACATGGTTTATTCGCAAATCTTTGTAATAAGGATATAGTTTTTGAAAGTTTTATAGACCCCGAAATTCCCGAGTATATTAAAGCAGACCAAAACAGGATTTCACAGGTGATAAATAATTTAGTTTCTAATGCTATCAAATTTACAGAAAAAGGAGATATTACAATTAACGCTAATCTTGTTGAAAGAAAAAGTAATAATCAGATTATCATAAAAATAGAAATAAGTGACACAGGAATAGGGATAAAACCTGAGAAACAGAAACATTTGTTTATTCCTTTTTCACAAATTGAAGAGCAGGATACACGTGATTATGATGGTACCGGGCTGGGTTTGTCCATTTGTAAAGA
>JAWOBS010000322.1:0-23380 GCA_046484145.1 Bacteroidales bacterium | reverse complement strand
GCCCGGAT
The DNA here is from genome assembly GCA_046484145.1 of Bacteroidales bacterium. GTDB lineage: Bacteria > Bacteroidota > Bacteroidia > Bacteroidales > UBA7960 > PWND01. The sequence goes on along the minus strand of JAWOBS010000322.1, from coordinate 23,372 downwards.
GGGATTTTGCTGTTTTTGAAAACTCCTTTGGAGATGAGTTTTTGGAACTGGCATTTGTTGAAGTAAGTTCCGATGGTGTTAACTTTGTTAGGTTTCCTTCAGTATCATTAACAGATACATTAGAACAGACAGGAACTTTTGACACATTAGATGCCACAAATATTTATAATCTGGCCGGAAAATACAGATTATTTTACGGTACTCCTTTTGACCTTGAAGAACTAAAAGATGAATCCGGTATTGATATCTCAAATATTACTCACGTTAAAATCATTGATGTTGTTGGCTCTCTGAAAGATGAATATGCGAGCTTAGACTCTGAGGGTAATAAAATTAATGACCCCTGGCCAACTCCTTTTATTTCAGGTGGATTCGATCTTGATGCAGTTGGAGTTATCAATAGCAATAATATGGGAAATATGCGTTTTGAGCTTAGCGTTGTGCCAAATCCTGCCGGAGTTAGCTCACACATGAGGATTTTTGCTCCTACAAGCAGTGATATTGGTTTTGAAATATATAATTTACAGGGCAATTTGGTATATGAGTCAGAGCATGAGCTATCTTATCCGGGTGTACACTTTTTTGACTTTGATAAAAGTAAACTTAGCGGAGGTATGTATATTATAATTATGAGGCATATCCATGGTGTTGAAAGATTTAAAATGATTTATTTAGAAAATTAAATATTAGAATGTTTTATAAAAAACTAACCATAGGGAAAAAGCTGTTTTACAATATGTTTACATCTGTATTTTTGCTTTTTTCATTATCGTTGTTTATTGCATGTGAAAAGGAAGAAAAACAGGACAATGATTTTCCTGAAATTATTGCAGGAGAAGGAGTATTTATTATAAATGAAGGAAATTATAACCGGGGAAATGCTTCGCTGGGTTATATTGATCTGATGAATAATAAAGAGTATTTCGAAATATTTAATAAAAGTAATAACAGACAATTAGGAGATGTTTTCCAATCAATTAGCTTAATTAATGATCATTTATTTTTGGTCATAAATAATTCAGGAAAAATAGAAATCATAAACCCCAATTCTGTTGAAGTTGAAACAACAATAACAGGACTCGGCTCACCAAGAAAAATACTTGATATCAGTCAAAACAAAGCCCTGGTAAGTGACCTGTACAGCAATAAAATAGCATTAATTGATCTCGAAAATTATGCTGTAGAAAATTATATAGATGTTAGTGGTTGGACAGAAGATATTATTAAGTCCGGTGAAAAAATATTCATAAGCAACATGGATAACAATATTGTTTATTCCATAGATATTGAAACTTTAATGATTACTGATAGTATTGCAACTTTTCCGGTACCTAATAGTATGGTAGAAGACATAAATGGCAATATATGGGTATTATGTTCAGGAAGTACAGGTAAATCATTGCCTGGTGGATTAATTGGATTCGACCCGATTACAAATAATACTATTAAGTCTATTGAATTTCCCGGCCACTTCCCTCCTGCTTCAAAGCTTAACATTAATGCAGGCGGAGATTCTTTATATTTTATATCAGAAGATATATGGAGAATTTCAATTAATGACAGCAATTTGCCGGAGAATCCTTTCTACCGGGCAAATGGGCGAAACTTCTATGGTTTAGGCATATCACCCCATGATGGTAAAGTATTTATCTCTGATGCTGTTGATTTTGTTCAAAAAGGAAAAGCGATTATTATCAATAATAACGGAGAAACTATTGCTGAGTATAACACAGGAATAATTCCCGGTGGCTTTTTCTTTTATTAGAATCTTTGTACTTATTTTTATAATTTTACAATAATAAAAAAGCAATGAAATTATTTAATATAGAATGTCAATACGAAAAATAAATTTATCACTGGCAATATTTTTATCATTATTGTTTTTATTATCATGTGAAAGCAGCGATATATGCACCGAGAACATTGATGCCCCTGTGCGCTTTGGTTTTTATGACTCAGAAAATAACGACGAAGTTGTAACAATAGACAGTCTAAGTATATTTGGCATCGGACATGAGGACTCACTGATATATAACAATTCAAAAAATGTATCAAGGGTGGAGCTGCCATTAAGAATCGCTAATGATACCACTACTTTCGTTTTTATTTTTCCTGAAAAGACAGACACTATAGAAGTTATATACGACAGGAAGGTTACATTAATTTCTGTGGGTTGTGGATTCACAACATTCTATAATTTAAATAAAATTAATCATACGGAAAATGAAATAATTTCCATAATAACTGAAGAAAAAGAAGTAATAAACAATTTAAATGAGCATATTAAAATATTTGTTCCCTTTACTCCTGATATTGAGTAGCAGCTTAAGCGCAAAAGACACAACGGAGTTGCATTTATTTCAGCCGGCATTAAGATTAGGTTTTGATGCAGCAGGCATCATACCTCGAATCTGGCAGCCTGAGACTATGCAGTTAGAATTCACCGGTGATTTTGAATATAGGCCAAATGTTTTTATTTCTGCTGAGGGCGGCTACCTGGATATAAACATCTCTAAAGAAGACTTTGATTACAATTCAGATGGTATATTTTTTAGGCTTGGCGCAGACTATAATCTATTACAAAAAAAAGAACCTGAGAGATCAGATGTTATTATTTTGTCTTTTCGTTATGGTTATTCTGTGCTAACACATCAGGCTGAAAGGGTTGTAATAACTGACCCTTACTGGGGTACATTTAACACTTCTATTGATAGTGAAACACTAAACTCTCATTGGGTTGAAGCAGGATTTGCTTTAAAAACAGAGCTTTTTAATAATATCTTTTTGGGTTGGGCTTTAAGAGGCAGGTATTTGCTATATCAGTCAGAAGACCCTTTATTAGCCCCTTATAATATACCCGGTTTTGGGAAAATAAAAAACAATAAAACTGCTGTTAGCATACATTACGGAATTTTTTACAGGATTCCATTTTAAGAATTATTCCAAATCTATTTTCCAGTAGCTTTTATATATTCCATAAGTATTTCATTCATTTCAGAAAGCTTAACTTCTGATTCTTTAAGCTTTTCGTTAGCTTCATTCAGTTCTTTGTTCTGCTTTTCTATGGTTTGATATGCATCTTCAGCAGCTTTACGTGCAGACTTTAATTCTTCAATTAAATGCCTTATTTCAGTTATATCTTTAAAAATACAAAAAGAACCAATTACTTTCTCCCTTTTTTCATCCAACTGTGGAGTGATGGTAATAGTTAATATTTTACAATTATTTTTAGCAGTAATAACCCTGAGATCAAACTGATGCTTATCCTCAACCTGTAGATTTTTAGATATTTCTTCAAATTCATCAAGCTGTCCCTTGTCAACAAAATCTTTAAAATTATTCCCTGTTAGTTTATCAGTTTCCATTATTTCATTAAAAGCGGGGTTGCTAAAAGTAATTTCAAAAGACAAATCGATAATACCTATACCTTCGCCCAGGCTTTCTATTAATGACCTGTGTTTATCTTCACTAATTCGAAGGGCTTCAGTAACTTTCTTTATCTCTGATATATCTTCAGTAACCTGCACATAAGAGACTATTTCATTATTATCACTTTTTATTGGTGTAAAGCTGCCATATTCCCAATACTTTTCACCATTTTTTTTCTTATTTAAAAACTCTCCTTTCCAATCTTTTCCTGAAGTAATATGCTTACATATCTTTTCATCACTAATTATTGAATAATTTTTAAGGTAATCTATCTTGGGATCCCCCCCGACAACTTCACTAACAGCAAAGCCGGTAATTTCAGAAAAACTTGGATTAACATATTCAACTTTTAATTTTTTATCAGCGATAAGTATCATACTATGGCTATGTTCTATAGCTCTAAACAGCTTGAAAATAGTATTAACCTGGTCATTAACTTTTTTCTCAAGATGATAAACCTGGTAGCATTTATAAATTGCCTCAAATAGATCTTTTTTAGCAATAGGTTTTAAAACATACTGATTAACACCAATTTCAATAGATTCAATAAAAAAATTAACATCACTATGTGCACTGGTGACAATTATCTGGACATTCTTATTAATTTTCTTAATCTCCCGGCACATATCCAAGCCATTCATGCCAGGCATCCGAATATCTGTAATTATTATTTCCGGATTATGTTCTTTGTACTTTTTCAAGCCTTCAATACCATTGGAGGCAACTATAAGGTTCGGGATAACCCTTGACAACATTTCAGATATGCCCTCGCTTATATCCGGCTCATCTTCAACATACAAAACTTTAATATCTTCCAGGACTGATTTATCTATTGTCATTATTAAGTATTTATGCAGATTTATCGATTTTCTTCATTATAATTATGAACTTTTCACTATTAGGCAATTGTTCAAAAGTAACCAAAAATTCAGAATTCACATTATTCTCGGAAAACTCTGAAAAGTCCAAAGCCTTATCTTCTTCTCCATGTGTAAGAATGAAATCTATCCAATTTTTGCTTTTTTCATTATCCGGCTTATATATCAATTCCTTCTTTTCTTTAATAAAATCAAGTATGCTATCATACTTATCATTGAATTCCTTTGCATTTTCAAAACCGAAAAAATCCAGAAAGGTTTTATTAACTATATTAAGATATTTGCTTTCTATCATTATTACAATATCATCCCTGACATTAATCAGTGAATCTATGCACTGTCGTTGTTCATTTACCTTTTTCTCAAGGACTATTCGATGAGCTGTTTCTTCAATTATTTCCCATAATTTTTGCATATTAACAGGCTTAACCACATAATTATTAATTCCGATTTCAATTGATTTATGAAAAAATTCACTTTCTTCATAAGCTGTTGTAACAATTATTGGAGTACACTTATTAATACTTTTAATTTGGGCGGCCATTTCCAGTCCATCCATTACAGGCATTTTAATATCTGTAATAATGATATCAGGGTTTTTATTTTTAAAAATTTCAAAACCTTCCAGTCCATTATTTGCAAGGTATAATTTTTTTACTCTACGATTTAATGCCTCGGCAACAGCATTTCTAATTTCTGTTTCATCTTCAACATATAAAAGAGATATATCTAACATCTTTGCTTTTCGACTATTCATAATCAAATATGTTTTATTGTGAACTTTCAGGCAAATCAATTATAAACTCAACACCATCAGGCTTATTCTCAAAATATAGATTCCCGCTCATACTATTCTCTATTATATTTTTTCCCATATACAAACCAAGCCCTGTTCCCCTGGATATATCCTTAGTTGAAAAATATGGGTCAAATATTTTTTCTTTAACGTTATCGTCAATCTTTTTACCATTATTAAATATCTTCAAAATCGAGCCACCATTATTACTGCTTAGTTCAATTTTAACGAATGGCTCTTCATTTTTTTTGTCAACTAAAACATCGCGAGCGTTATTAAGGATATTAATCACTACCTGCATATACTCATTAGGGTAGCCAAATGCAACAGGATTGCCTTTACAGACAAACTTAACATCGATATTCAAGCCTTTGAAATTTGCTTCCACAAAATTTATTGCTTTTTCAACTGCATCTTTAACAAAAAATTTCTGAGCTTTTTTTTCAGGTTTAAAAAAGTTTCTGAAATCATCTATCGTTTCAGACATATAACTGATAATGCTCATTATTTTGGCAATTTTCAGGTCGAGATATTTTTGATTAATATCTCCATATTGATAAGCTTCTGAGAAATTCTGAACAATTATGCCTATAGCATTAAGGGGTTGCCTCCATTGATGAGCAATATTACTGATCATCTCTCCCATTGCAGCCTGTCGGCTTTGCTGCATCAGAAGTGCATCTTTTTCGCGGTTTTTAGCTAATTCATCCTCAATCCTTTTTTCAAGATTTTTATTCAACTCCTCCAGTTTATTCTGAGTATGCTTTATTAAGCTTATATCGGAATCAATAATTACATAGTTCTTTATTTCTCCATTATTATCAAATATTGGAGTTATGGTTGAGTTAAGAGTTACTAAATGTCCATTAGCATGCGTTTGAACTGATTCATAACTAATAGATTTCCGGTACTTTTTACAATTCTCTAAAACCTCTTCTATATTTTCGCTGCTGCTTAGCTGTTTTATGTTTCTTTTATTTCCGGGTATTTGATTTAACTTAATTCCAAACAGCTTTTCAAAACCTTCATTAACCCACTCAAAGTCGCCATTTACGTCTAAAATAATTACAGCATTATCAGTGTGTTGAGCAACAAGTGATAATTTTTCCAGCTTATTGTTTGCAGATGCTATCTGCTCAGACTGTGCCCTTATTTCTTCATTCTGAGTTTTTATTTCTTCATTTTGCTGAACACTTTCAGCATACAATTCAGAAATTCTGTCTTTTGAATGATTCAGGCTTATCAATGTTCTTTCTCTGACAAATTCAAACAAAAAAACAAAGAATAACACAATTAGATAAGTAAAAACATACCTAAACATAAAACCGACTTCCAGTTGGCTCCCACTCGGATGATAGAAATAAAAAGCTAATGTAAAAAGTAATAAAAGTGCAACAGGTATAAGTGCTTTCCTTTTCCCCATAAGAAAAAATGCCATAGGAAGAAAAACATATTGCCATAAAACTCCATAATCAGGCTTATCGAACAAAACTAACAAAGCAATTGCCAATAAAAACATTATAAATGACAAAATAAGGCTGGCTCCCCTGTATTTATCCCTGTTAAATTTTATAAAGATTAAAAAGGTAAGCGTTAAGATCGCAAATCCTGTAAGAATTAAGCTATAATAATAATCTCTTTGAAATAAGCCAATACCAATAAAAACCAACAATGATGCAAGCCCAATATAAGAAAAAGAGGATATTAAGAATATTTTTCTGGATTTCTCGGAATAGAAAGGTTCTTTAACATCTATTAAAAAAAATCTTGAAAATTTGTATTTAAGATCATCCATATATTATATAAGTATATTATTACAGGCATTAATAAAAAACTATAACAAAACAAAAAATTTAGCTCCACTATCGCTATTCGTAACAGAGAGTATACCATCCATGTTTTTCTCAATAATAATCTTTGACATATATAATCCCAAACCGGTGCCTCCGGTAGCATCCTTAGTTGTGTAGTACGGCTCGAAAATTCTCTCAGGATTAAGCTCTGATATCCCCCCTCCGTTATCTTCAACACTTACAACTGATTGCTTATTTTTCTTTGAAAGGGTAATTTTAACCCAAGGGTCAGGTATTTGCCTCTCAACAAGTACATCTTTACTATTATTAAGCAAATTCATAATAACCTGGGAATACTCATTCGAGTATCCATTCGCAAATACATCATCTTCAAGGTTTAATATAATTTTTACACCTTGCTTTTTTAAGGTTTCTTCTGTGAAAGTCAATGTTCTTTTTATTGCTACCTTAACATCAAAAAGCTCTTTGGTTTTTTCAGGCTTAAAGAAATATCTGAAATCATCTATTGTTTGAGCCATATATTCTATTAAGCTCATGGACTTGATGACTTTTTCTTTAAGATATTTTTCGTTTACTTCTCCGAAATTATATGCTTCCTCAATATTCTGAATAATAATTCCAAGTGTATTTAAAGGCTGTCTCCATTGATGTGCAATATTGCTAATCATTTCACCCATTATTACCTGTTTATTTTGTTGAGCAAGCATAATATCCTTTTTCCTGTTTTCCTCAACCTCTTTAGAGACTCTCTCTTCCAGTTCATTGTTTAGTGTTTCGGCAAATTTATAAACTCTTACTTTTTCTCTATAAGCAGCGAGAGTATACAAACCAAGTATTATAACCATCAAGATAGCAGCAAACAAAGAAATGATAAGGATCCTGTTTTTCCTCAGTTGCTTCTCCTGAAACTCCTTTTCACTGGTCAAAAGAGCTATTTTATTAGCCTTTCTTTCATCCTCAATTTTTGATTGCATTTCAGATATCCTGCTTTGTTTTTCTTCATCCATGAAAAGCTTTAGTGCATTCACGTATTCTTTATAATAATTATAAGCTTCTTTATAATTTCCTATTTCACTATACAATGCAGAAATATCCTCATAATTATCTTTCGTAAGATCTATTAAGTCAAGTTCATGGCAAATTTCAAGCGACATTTTATAGTGATCTAATGCTTTATCAAAATAATTCTGATTAAAATAGTTTCTCCCCATGCTATTATAAAGATATGCTTTACCCCATTTATCATCAATTTCGTTCTTCAGCTCCAGGGCCAACATGTAATAATTACCTGCCTGGCCGTATTTCTCCATAATACTATAAGCTCTACCTATATTAACATACAATGCAGACAAGAGATGAGTTTCATTATTCTTTGATGCAAACTCAATAGCTTCCTTGTAATAATCCAGCGCCTCTTTGAAGTTCTCATTACGGCTATGAATTATTGCAACATTATTGAGCAATTGGGCTACTGTATGCCCTTGCCCGGCCAATTTACGCATTTCGATAGCTCTTTCATAATACTCAAGTGCTTTTTCAGTATCATTTTGTTTATCATAATACACCCCTAAATCATTCAAAGTGTTAGAAATGCCAATAGAATCACCTATTGCGCGATAAATTTCAAGAGCTTCATGAATATTTGGTAATGCTTTGTCAAAATCACCCCTGATTGAACTTATAACACCTATCATTCGCAAAGAAGTAGCGATTCCAACAGAATCGGCCGCTTCTCTCCGATATTCCAGTGCTTTCTTATAATACAATTCAGCTTCTTTAAACCTGCTTTTTTGATAATTCTTAAAACCCATTCTATGATATATCTTACCTAGGTAATAATCACTCTTTAAATCAATTGCAAGCTGAAGTGCTTCGTGCGCATATTCTGTAGCTGAAGTGGAATCGGTAGCAATTAAATTCTCATAAAGGCCAAGTAAAACATTTATCTTTGCAGTATCCGCTATGTTATTATTCTTTAATTCAAGTTTAAGACTATCAACTGATGAATTACTTGGAAAAACATTAGTTGTTAATAAAATCATTAAAAATAAGAAAAAGTAAATAAGGTTTTTATTCATCTTAAACGCTTGTATATTTGATTATATAATTTTGTATCTAATAGAAAATTAATATTTTACATTTTTTAATTGATTAGTATTTCTTGCTTTACGCATTATTACTAAAAAAATAAATCTAAAAATAATGAAAATTATCTTTGATTACAATAAAAACTTTTCATATTTTAGAGAAAAAAAGCAGGCATTGGTTTTTATTACAATTTAAATACTTTAATATATTTTTCAGAAATATGGAAAATATTCACTAATTTAATATATAAACATAATAAAGTTCAATAATTATTTAATGAAATTATCACTTGAAAAGTTAATAAGAATACGTTTTATTCTACATAACATTTTTTTTATCCTTATTTTTATTTGCATTGGAAAAACAAGTAATGGCAATATAAATGCAGGTGGTGATTATGGCATGTTTTTGTCTAAGAATTATCATCCAAGTATTTACAAGGCAGAGAGTCAAAACTGGTCTGTTGCCCAGGATGACAGGGGTGTTATTTATATTGCAAACCTTGATGGGGTATTGGAATTTGACGGAGTATCATGGAGGTTGGTTAGCCTACCGGGCAAAGCTCATGCTACATCGCTTCTTTATGCTGAAGATGGTTTGGTTTATGTAGGTAGCCATTCCGGTTTCGGATATATTGACACTGATGATAATGACAGGCTAAAATACTTTTCGCTTCTTGATAAATTCCCTGAAGATGAGAGGACATTTTCCTTTATTTGGGACATTTTCCAAACCTCACATGGATTATATATGGCAACTTATGAGAAGTTGTACAGATATTATAATGATACCATTCAAGTTATAAACAAATCATATTATAGCAGATGCTATATAGCAAATGATAATGTATATATTTTTGATGTTGCACAAAAAAATCTTCAAATAGTAAAAGACAATAAAACAGAAGTTTTAGTTGATTTTAATGAGTTTGATAATAATAAGCCTTTTTCAATTATTAGCATTTTGCCATATAAAAATGATCAACTATTATATTTTTGTTCAGAAAATGGTTTTTTTACTGTTCCGGACATTGCAAATAATCCTGATAAACAATTTAAAATAAACTATCTTAATAAGCCTAAAACTTTCAGAACACTTATTGATAATGAAGTCATAGGCGGAATAAAGCTTAGCAACGGTTATTATGCATATTCAACATCAAAAGCAGGCGTGTTTATTGTTGATACTAACGGAAATATTGTCAGAAGTATAAATAGTGAAACCGGGCTAATTAATGAAACTGTCAATTTTATGCTTGAAGATATGCATGAAAACTTATGGCTGGCTCTCGACAATGGATTATCTGTTGTTAATATAACATCCCCCGTAACATTCTTTAATCAAAACAGCGGCTATCAAGGAACAGTTTTAGACATATTGAAGTACAAATCAAGTATTTTTATCGGTGCATGGCAAGGCGTTTATAAGTTGGTGAGCTCCGATAAATCTGATGCTTTTGTTGCTCACTTTGAACAAGTGAAAAACATTTATGGCAGAGCATGGAAGTTAATTAGCATTCAGGATGAAAACCAACAGGATAAGTATCTTTATGCAGGAACTTCCACCGGTATATACAGAATTCATAACAATACTGCAAGCCTTTTGATACCCGGAACTTTCATTGATATAATACAATTAAAAAATCATCCTGAAATTCTATTTGCCAGCAGTAACAATGGAGTGTCTGTTATTCATTTTAACAAGAGCAACGGGGATCTTAAGCAAATATACAGATTTGATGAGCTGGAGAATTTTGAGATATACAGAATAATTGAAGATAATAATCTGATGTTTTGGCTTGCTCACAGGAATATGGGCATCACATTATTACAGTTACATGATAAAGATGAAACAAACCAACTCACTGAAATTCCAAAATTTGATTATTATTATAGTATAAAACATTTTGATTCAGAACACGGCTTGCCCAAAAGTTCATCTATTGAACCTGTTGATTTTAATAATGAAGTGTTGATTAAAAACAGCACAGGTTTTTATAATTATTTTTTAACTAATTCAAATAATAAAAATTTCAAGTGCGTTTGCTCAATTTGGAATGTTTTATATAGAAAGTTATATTCATTAGGTTACATTGCAACAGACCACCTGGGCAACTTTTGGATACAGGTAACTCATAATGAAAGTAGAGACAAGCTCTTATTATATGGGAAACTTGAAGGAAATCATTACAATATAGTTTATGTTCCTTTAAGTCCCATTAAATATTCCGGAATAAATAAGATATATTTTGAAATAGAAGATAAAACAAGAATAGCATGGTTTGCCGGAGATGACGCTATTGTCAGGTATAATATCAGCTCTGAGTTTCCGGCTATAACTTCATTCAAAACATTAATAAGGAAAATAACAATAAACAATTCAGAAACCTATTATTACGGCAACCAAAGAGAGCATTCGCGTAACGACAAAGAAGATATACCGGGTTTGTATGATAAAGACAGCTATTCAATATTCCCCCTGTCTGATAATACAATAACATTTGAATATGCAGCACCCTTATTTCATTCAGTTGAAGAGACTTCATATTCCGTTTTTCTGGAAAATTATGATAATAAATTTAGTGTGTGGAATAATAATACCAGTTCTACATATTCAAATTTACCCCCGGGAAAATATACATTTTATGTTATTTCACGCGATATGTTTGGCAACGAATCAGAAATGACATATTTCACTTTTATGATAAAAAGGCCATGGTATATGCAAACTTGGATGTTCTTTGTTTATATAGGATTACTGGTGCTTTTTATTTTTTATATAACACGACTGGCCAACAAACGCCTTGTCACAGCTAAGGCTAATCTTGAAAAACTAGTAAAAGAACGCACTTCAGAAATAGCCAAACAAAGACAACTCATTGAGGTAGAAAAGGAAAAATCTGATATGCTTCTGAGAAACATCTTACCATTAAAAATTGGGCAGGAGCTAAAATCATACGGAACAGTTAAAGCTCAATATTATGATGCAGTTACTGTTATGTTTATGGATTTTAAAGACTTTTCAAAAATTGCACAATACATTAATCCTTTTCATCTTATTGCTGAACTTGATAAAACTTTTGGCTATTTTGATGAAATTAGCATGAAGCATAACCTTGAGAAAATTAAAACTATGGGGGATGCTTATTTATGCGCCGGTGGAATACCACAACCTAATATGATGCATCCTTTCTCTGCAATATTCGCTGCTTTTGAAATACTAAATTTTTTACGTGAAGCCGAAAAAGATCAGTGGCTATGCGACTTGCGAATAGGAATACATACAGGAGAATTAATTGCAGGTGTTATAGGCAAGAATAAGTTTACCTATGATATATGGGGAGAAACCGTAAATACAGCTGCCCGTATGGAAGCATCAGGAGTGCCCGGCAAAATAAATATTTCAGGAGACACTTACATATATATTAAAGATTATATTGAATGCGCATATAGAGGTAAGTTACCAGCAAAACACAAAGATGAATATGACATGTATTTTGCAACAAGAATAAAAAAAGAGTACTCTGCTGATGAAAATGGAACAATTCCTAATCAGAAATTAATTGATGAATTATTAAAAAAGTTTAGCTAATTAGATAAACAAATATGAAAAAGTTTTTTTTCAAATAATAAATTAATTATCTTTAACCCATAATAATAGTATTTTTTATTATTAAGCAATTATATGTCTTATGGATTTTAATAAAGCAAAGGAATTTGTACTTCCAAAGCTTGAAAAAGAGTTAAAGCCTAGTTTATATTATCATAACTACCAACACACTCTCGACGTATGTAAATCTGTTGAAGCAATCTCAGAAATTGAGAGCATTAATGGACATGATTTAATGATTCTGCGAACAGCAGCACTTTATCATGACACCGGTTTTATTTGGCAATATGATAATAATGAGCCATTAGCTTGTGAATTTGCAAAAGAAACCTTGCCAACATTTGGATATAACAAGGATGATATTGATAAGATATGTGAGCTGATATTAGCAACTCAAATACCACAAACTCCAAAATGTAAATTAGGAGAGATTTTATGTGATGCCGATCTTGATTATATTGGAAGAGATGATTTTTTTATTACTGCATTAAGATTACACAGAGAGTGGAGCGAAAACAGTACAAAAAAAATTACTTTTAAGGAATGGTATTTAAAGCAATTACAATTTGTTCAAAAACATGAATATTTTACTGAAGCAGCCAGAATTCTTAGAGGAGAAAAGAAAACACATAATTTATCTCAAATAAAAGAATTACTTAATCTCCTGGAAGCAACAGTTGGGAGAAAAAATGAAGCTACAAATTAAATATTTATATAACTTTACGTAATGTTTTATCGTATAAACTATTAAAACTTAAAATTTTCCGAAAAGATGGAATCAGAAAAAAGCAATGTAATACTTGTCGCATCAGACTTTACTCCTATTGGGGAGTATGCAATTGATAATGCAATTGCTATGGCAAAAATTCGGAATTGCAAAATTTGTGTCCTTCATGTTATTAACAAAGCAACGAAAAAAGCTCTAAAGAAGGAAAATAAAGGAATTGAATTTGTCGAAGAGAAATTAGAACAAATTACAAAAAATATATACGAAGAGCACAAAATTGAAAGCAACTTTGTTGCTACAGAAGGTAGTATATTTTCTGCTATAGCTGATGTTGCTGATGAAATCGGTGCTTCTTACCTCTTCATTGGAACACATGGTAAAAAAGGAGTGCAAATGCTGCTTGGAAGTTTCGCTTTAAAAGTTGTGAAAAGTAGTCCTGTTCCAATATTTGTTCTTCAAAAACCTGCAGAAGGTATAAAATACAAAGATGTTGTTTTCCCACTTGATATTGCTCTTGGATCTAAGCAAAAAGTAAAATGGGCTATAACCATTCACAAACAGTTTCAATCAACATTTCATCTTTTTACCCAAAACTCAAGTGATGCATATATGAGAAATAAGCTCAGAGCAGACCTGAACCAGGTAAAGAGAATTATGGACAAGCACAATATACCATATACTGAGGCTTTTCAAAATCACAAAGTATCTTCTTTCCCAAAACAAGTTGTGGAACATGCAAAGAAAAAAGAAGCTGATTTTATCATGATCTCTACCGACCCGGATAAAATCTCATGGAGCTTGTTTGGCTCGGATGATGAAAAAATTATCTATAACCAGGAAAAAATTCCTGTAATGTGTATTAATGCCCAAGATTTAAAAGTTATAATTGGTGGATTATAAAAGTTTATTTTTTTCGAAAAAAAGCCGGGTTTGCCCGGCTTTTTTTTTGCTAATTTTACTGAAATTTTTACAAAATGAATAAAGAACAAGTAAAGGAAAAAATAGAAAAGCTCAGAGAAACCATTAATAGGTATAACTATTACTACTACAACCTTGATAATCCTCAAATAAGCGATTATGAATTTGACATGCTGCTGAAAGAGCTTGAAAAACTCGAAAATGAAAACCCTGAGTTTTTTGACCCAATGAGTCCTACTCAGAAAGTTGGCGGTGATATCATTAAATCATTCAATACAATACCTCATAAATATCCTATGCTATCCCTGGGAAATACATATAGCAGGGAAGAAATTATAGAATTTGATAATAGAATAAAAAAAAATATTGGAGAAGATTACAGCTATTCATGTGAATTAAAGTTTGATGGAGTTGCAATCAGCATATCTTATGTTAATGGCAGATATGACAAAGCCATTACCAGGGGCGATGGATATAAAGGCGATGAGGTTACTGCCAATGTAAAAACTATTAAAAGCATACCACTTGTTATAAACGGGGAAGATATTCCGGAAGAATTCCTGGTAAGAGGTGAAATAATTTTAAATCATAAGTCTTTTGAAAAAATAAACAAGGACAGAGAAGTAAATAATGAAGCTTTATTTGCTAATCCAAGAAATGCAGCTTCAGGAAGCTTAAAACTGCAAAACTCTGCCACTGTGGCCAAAAGAAGCTTAGATTGTTTTGTTTATTCACTATTAACTGAAGATAAGAGATTTAGCAGCCATTATGAAAGCCTGATGCAGGCAAAAAAATGGCGGTTCAAAGTTTCTGAGCATATCCGTCTGTGCAAAAATATTGAAGAAGTATTGGATTTTATTGAATATTGGAATGAGAATAGGAAAAACCTGGCATTTGATATTGATGGTGTTGTAATAAAAGTAAATGAATATAAACATCAGGAACAACTTGGATATACAGCCAAAAGCCCAAGGTGGGCTATATCTTATAAATTTGAAACAGAAAGAGCTCTGACAAAATTAGAGGATGTTTTATTCCAGGTTGGCAGAACAGGTGCAATAACTCCCGTTGCAGTGCTCAAACCTGTGCTTATTGCGGGCACAACTGTAAAACGTGCTTCACTATATAATGAGGACAAAATCAATGAATTACAATTGCACTATGATGATTTTGTGTATGTTGAGAAAGGAGGAGAAATAATTCCTAAAATTGTTGATGTTGAAGTAAGCAAACGATCTGATAATGCAAAAAGGATTGAATATATTACACATTGCCCTGAATGCAACACACTATTAGTCAGGAAGCCCGGCGAAGCTGTGCATTTTTGTCCAAATGACAAATTATGCCCTCCACAAATACAAGGTAGAATTGAACATTTTATCAGCAGAAAAGCAATGAATATTGAAACACTTGGTGGAGGCCGTATTGAAGTTCTGATAAAAAATAATCTTATTAAGAATGTTGCAGACCTTTATGATTTGCAATATGAACAGCTTATTGGCCTTGAGAAAACAATATCTGACCTTGAAACCGGGAAAACAAAAACTATTAGTTTCAGAGAAAAAACTGTTAATAATATTATAAATGCAATAGAGTCTTCAAAGAATATGCCCTTTGAAAAAGTGTTATTTGCTATTGGTATAAGGTATCTTGGAGAGACAGGTGCCAAAATTTTAGCTCTGCATTTTAAAAATATTGATAATATAATAAATGCTTCTTTCGAAGATTTAATTGCAGTAAATGAAATTGGTGAAAGAATTGCTCAAAGTGTTATTAATTATTTCAACAATGCCGAAAATATAAATATAATTAACAAGCTTAAGAGCGCCGGCCTTAAAATGGAAATTGAAGATAACAATAAGAATGTATCTCAGGCTCTTAAAGATTTGTCATTTGTGGTTTCCGGCGTATTTAAAAAATATTCACGAGAAGAATTAAAGCAACTCATAGAAATAAACGGTGGAAAAAATGTGGGTTCTATATCAGGAAAAACAGATTACGTTGTTGCCGGTGATAATATGGGGCCACAAAAAAAGCAAAAAGCAGATGATTTGGGTATACCTGTAATAGATGAAAACATGCTGGAAGATCTAATCAAAAACAGGCCTAATCAATGAATTATCACACCATCATGAATTGTTAAAGTCCTATCAGCCATTTTTGCCAATTCATTATTATGAGTCACAATAACAAATGTCTGGTTGAGCTCTTTCCTTAAAGAGAAAAACAGCTTGTGCAATTCTTCAGATGTTTTCGAATCCAAATTTCCACTTGGCTCATCCGCCAAAATAACAGCAGGATCGTTTACCAATGCACGAGCTACCGCAACTCTTTGCTGCTCACCCCCACTTAATTCATCAGGCTTATGCTCCAACCTGTTAGTCAAACCAAGTAAGTCTAAAATATCTAAAGCTTTTTTCTTTGCTTTTTCTGAATTAACTTTTGCTATTAATGCAGGTATAATAACATTCTCAAGGGCAGTAAATTCAGGCAATAAATGATGAAACTGAAAAACAAAACCAATATGCTTATTTCTGAATGCTGAAAGCTGCTTGTCATTTAACCTGCCTACTTCTGTATCATTTATTAATACTTTACCTGAATCATATTTGTCAAGGGTTCCGATAATATGCAATAATGTAGTTTTACCTGCCCCGGAGGCACCTACAATTGATACTATCTCACCTTTCTTTATATCCAGATCTATTCCTTTTAAAACTTCTAAACTGCCGAAAGATTTATGTATATTATTTGCATGTATCATTATAATAAATATTAATTTATGTGCAAATTTAAAAAGTAAATGCTAATTTTAACTATTTATAGAACTTTACTTTACTATATAAATTGAAATGGTTATAGTATTTTTGGATTATATATTTTCTTCTCTTCTTTAAAAAATAGTATTATTATGAATAATCATAAAGCATTAAGCATCATATTAAATATATTATTTTACCTTGCAGCAATTGCTATTGGTATCTTAGTTTATAAAGCCCTTGGTGATGATTTACATTTACTGTTAAGATTACTTATTGCAGACTTGGCAGCTACTTTTTTTATTTTTTGTTCTTCTGTAATTTTCAATAATTCCAGTATGTATGATCCTTATTGGAGTGTAAAGCCAATGGTGATTGCTTTCTTTTATTTGTTTGAATTAGGACTATCGAATGCCGGATTGCTTCATTGGTCAGTATTCATACTATTGCAATTGTATGGACTTAGATTAACATTGAATTTTTACCGCAACTGGAGAGGATTAAAGCATGAAGACTGGCGTTACGTATCATTCCGCAAGCAATTTCCAAAATTATACTGGCTCGTAAGTTTCTTTGGAATACACCTGTTCCCTACCATTATAGTATATTTGGCATGCCTGCCATTATACAGCATATTCATTGCTCACAGCAATCTAATTGCACAACCGCTTATAATGACAATTGGATTGGTTATTTTGGCCGGATCAATATTAATTGCATTTGTTGCTGATGAACAAATGAAAAGATTTCGATCAAAAGAAAGAAATCTGGACACAAGTATGAATAAAGCACTTTGGAAACACAGCAGGCATCCAAACTATTTTGGTGAAATATTAACATGGTGGGGCATATATATTATTTCTCTTTCCTTAAGCACTGAAATGTGGTATCTGGGCATTGGCGCCTTATCTGTTAACCTTATGTTTATTTTTATCAGCATTCCCTGGCTTGATAAAAGATGTCTTGAAACTAAAAGAAATTTTAAAGAATATGTAAATTCAACCAGGATGCTTATCCCACTGCCCAAGCTAACTAAAAGCTAAGGTAAAAAAAGATAATGTTTTGTGTTAGAACCTTATAAAAAGATATAATAAACAATAATTCATCATGAAAGCAATGGAACCATTATTGAAAATTCTACTTTATTTAATAATACTGATTATTGTTGGAATAATAGTTTTATTTATTTATTCATTAATTACAGAATATCGGCCGGACAAAACAGAAATACTTTTTAAAGCAGAAAATAATACAACTATTTCATATAATGAAGACATTGATATACTTACATGGAACATAGGGTATTCCGGACTTGGGAGCGACATGGACTTTTTTTATGATGGTGGAAAAAGAATGAGAACAGGCAGGGAAAGGTTTTTAGAGAATCTTAAGAATATAACACAATTCATTTCTGCTCATAGTTATTTTGATATCATCCTGCTTCAGGAAATTGATATAAAATCAAAAAGATCATTCCATACAAATATTTATGATAGTATTAAAAGAACCATCCCAAATGCTACGCATATATTTGCAACAAATTACAAAGCAAAGCATGTCCCTATACCAATTACTAATCCAATGGGGAAAGTACATTCGGGTTTAAGCACTATAAGCCATGCAGTACCTGCCATTGCCAAAAGGTATAGCTATCCTGGAAACTACAAATGGCCGGGCAGTCTTTTTAACTTAAAAAGGTGTTTTTTGCTAAGCAGGTATAATTTGCCAGATGAAAAGGAACTAATTATTATAAATACACATAACTCAGCTTATGATGATGGCAGTCTCAGAAAATTGCAAATGGATTATTTAAAACAAATAATGCTTAGTGAATACGAAAAAGGAAATTATGTTATCGCCGGTGGAGACTGGAACCAGCTTCCGCCGGATTTTAAACAGCAATTTTTATTCAATGTTTTTGATACAATACAAGTACAAAATATTTCCGTTGATTATTTACCCGGGTGGAAATGGGTGTATGACGCGGAGATACCGACAAACAGAAGATTAGAATCACCCTATGACGCAGCAAGCACTCTTACAACACTTATAGATTATTTCCTTGTTTCTCCTAATGTTGATATAATAGAAATAAAAGGAATGCATTTGGATTTTATTTATTCTGACCATAATCCTGTGATTGCAAAATTCAGGCTTAACAATAATTACTAACATATTATATTAAGCTATATATTTTTGTTAATTTTCTCATATGTTAAAATTTACTACTAATTTTGTACAAATTAGTTTTACCCGGAACATTTTTAAATATGATTTTTAGAAATATTAAATTCTATCTTACAATACTATTTATAACTTTATCAACTAGCTTTTTATTTGCACAAACTGCGAATGAGTTTTATTCAAAGGGAGTTGCAGCCATGGCATCAGAAAACTATCCGGAAGCTTTATCCTATTTTAATAAAGCAATAGAGAAAGTGCCTCATTTTTATGAAGCTCTTTATGAAAAAGGAAGATGCAATTATTATTTACAAAATTATAATCTAGCTATAACTGATTTTTCTGAAGCAATAAAATACAATCCTGATTTTGTTGATGCTTTTTACTATAAAGCATTATCATATTGTGCAAAAGGAGAAGAGAAAAAGGCACTTGAGAATTACAATATTGTTTTGAAAATGGAGCCGGAACATTCACAAAGTTTGCTTAAACGCTCCGAAATACACATTAAAAATGGCAAACTAAATGATGCACTGACTGATCTTTCTAAAGCAATTAAATTATCACCGGATAACCCTAACATGCTTTTTATAAGAGGCGGCATCTATCAGCAACTGGGGGATGTAGAAAAAGCTATTGCGGATTACTCTCGTGCTGTTGAGATGGATCCAAATCATGCTAATTTAAGATATAATCTTGCAGTACTTTATTTGGAAACTAATGAGTATGAAAAGGCTATAGAGAATTTCACCATTGCTATTGAAAATGGCATTGAGAATGCAGATGTTTATTCTCAGCGCGCTGAAGCTTTTCTGCAGTCTGAAAATTATCTTGAGGCAGTTAAAGATTATACAACATTAATTAATACCTACAGGCAAAGAAACGAGCAGAGGTATTTTCAAAGAGCACATGCATACTTTTTAGCTGAGGAATGGAATGCAGCAATTAAAGACTTCACTAAGACAATCGCACAAAATATGCATAACGAAGATGCGTATATATACAGGGCAGAGGCATACACTCATGTAGGAAGAGATTCACAAGCAATGAGCGATTACAGATTTGTTTCGAGAATTAACCCTGATAATTCAATGGTTTATGAACGACGAGGCATCATGTACCTTGAAGAAGGCAGAATTGACAATGCCCTTGAAGATCTTAACCAGGCAATAAAATTAGGAGCAGGTGCGAATGCATACTTCTACAGGGCTGCTATTAAAGATATGCAAAATGACACAAAAGGAGCATGCGAAGACCTTTACGAAGCTTCTGAACTTGGTCATGAAAAAGCCAAAGAGAAATTCCTCGAATACTGCAGATAAATAATAAAAACACATGCGCTTCTTCAAAATATAAAAAATTACTGCTATTCCTTTTTTTAGCTTAATAATAAAACCAAATTGTCCTGTAATCTCTTATATTTTCTCCCCTTGCAGCCAGCTCTTCCAAATAGTCATAAATTGGAACATCCACATAATTATATGGAGGAATCGGGTGAATGTTTTTCTCCCACGGATGAAACTCATAAACTCTTGAACCATTTGGCAATATCATTACCAGCCTATGGTCCTGCCAAGCCTGTAAATGATTCTTACCTAATTTAGGCACATTGAAAACAGGTTCATCAGTCCTGTCCAATCCCGGCAACAACCTGGCTTCTTCCTTTCTTTCCTGCAAAATTCTGGCAATTGGAACCATATATCTTGTGGTTTCATCTTTACCTTTCATGTTAAATGTGTAATAAGGGTCTATTCCTATTGATTTCAAATCAAGCCTTAACTTAACTGATTCAAAACGCCTGGAATTCTCAATAGTAAAAACCTCTTGATTATACACCATTATCCCGGATGACCTAATATTTTTTATAGCTTCCATAGCCTCCGGTGTAATTTCATAAGAGTGTTCGAAATGAGTAATGATTGAGATTTGGCGCCTTCCATATTCAACAAAAGAAGCAAGCATATCAATCAACTCTTTTGTCCATCTTTGAGGCAGCACAACAGGAGTCCTGGTACCTATCCTGATTCTATAAACATGTTTTTTGGCTGCAAGCTTTTCAATTATAGATTTTAGTGTTTTATCATTCATGATCAAAGGATCTCCCCCTGTAATGAGAACATCACCAACAGCTGTATTTTCATCAAACCATGAAAGAGCTTTATCTATCTGCTTTTCCGTTGCCAGAGCCTT
This sequence comes from Bacteroidales bacterium, assembly GCA_046484145.1. Taxonomy (GTDB): domain Bacteria; phylum Bacteroidota; class Bacteroidia; order Bacteroidales; family UBA7960; genus PWND01. The sequence continues at coordinate 1,983 of JAWOBS010000322.1, read as the reverse complement.
TGGGTCAAGGACCTCGTCAATTTCCCAGTTTCTTTGGCAATAGACACATATTTGAGCACATGTGTTAAAAGGTTTAAATATGCTTATTCCAGGATACCTTCTCGTTACTAACTCAACAGGAGAAGTATCATGTTCACCCATAAAATCAAACTGCAAACATCTGTTGCTTTTACTCTCAACGAGAGTCTCAACATATTCAGGAGGTGGGATAACCTGGGCTCTAATGGCATGGTCATAACCTATATTCAATTTATTATCCATCAAGCTCAGGTAATATGGAGTTATCCCAAAAGGAACTTTATTTTTCACAGCCAGATTAACTGCCTTTGTCTGCTCTTCAGTGAGTTCAATTAAATCCAGTAACGGCTTGGCGCTTCGGATTACATTTTTAAGATGCCACTTATGATCATTCCAGTCTTCAGGTTTTGCATTAAAATATTTAAGAATTCTCTTTACGTTATCTTTTCGCCAGCTAACCACATCCTCCTCCAAACCGCTGGGATACTTTCTCAGATATTTGTGCATATTTGAAGATATTTCATTTAGAATTTCAGTTCTTGCTTCGGCTGCAGCATGGCCTTGCAGTTGCAAAAAATCCGGTATGCCTTTTTTTGCCTGTTTGCTCTCAAAATATATATTTGATTTGCCATCAACTCCTCTAAATAAATTTATAAACTCCATTAAAAAGCCAGGAGAAATTTCTTTTGCTACTTCTTCTGTTTTACCTTTTGCCAGTCTAAACAAAAAATCCAAAGCAGATACTCCTGTTCTATGCTCATTAATAGGTCCAATAATACTCTTAAGAACTCTTATAGCTTCTCTAACTGTAGATTTTTCAAGTATATGCAGATCATTATCTAAGTCAAATAGTTTCCGCTCAGTATCTCCGAGGTAGTCATAAATTCCTTTTCTTGCTTCCTCCAGTCCTGCAGAGCTCCTAATTATCTCATATATAGCAGGATTTGCTTCCCAAAGCCGTGATACATATGCTTCTATATCTACTTCAAATTTTGGCTTAACCATATCTATTGCATCAGTAAATACATCATCAATGATACGGGTTTGCAATAAGATTCGTTGATTCTTATCTTTCTGTTTTGAACGGTTTTTACTCATGATCTCTGTAGTTAGGTTAAAAAAAACCTGATCATTCAATCTAATTGAATGTCAGGCTAAATTACTACCGGTATGGATATCCGGTTCATTTCTTAAATTTTAGTATAAAAATACTTTGTGAAATCTTTTCAAAAATTCAGTATGTTATGTATTATATAAATCTCATAATATCAGGGCATAAAAAACATCTAAAGTTTAATTAAATATTCTAGGTGTTTTTGGGGTTACCCTGGTTTTATTAAATCCTTCAAATTGAGCTGAAATCATTATCTCATGAGAACCACCAGTATATCCTTTAACAGCACCAACAGCAAAATCGTACGCATAGCCTACCCTAATTTCAGGTGTAATATAATACCCAAGCATCGCAACCACAGCATCTCCAAGCCTGTATGAGAAACCTCCCCAGAGCATATTATCATAATATCCTAAAACAGCTATATCAAATTGGGTGATGTACCAGCTACTCTTAAAAAGCAAATATGGCTCTATATTTACCTTATCAAAAACATCCTCAAATAAATACTTTCCATACAGATAATAATGCCTTGGAGCATAATCAATGCCGGCCTTTCCAACAGACCTGTATAAATGAGTTGAAGCAAAACCAACAGTTATATTTGGATCAACATATTCCACCCCAAAGTTAAAATCCGGTTTTATCCATTTTTCTTTCCCCAAAAAAGCATTGGGATCTTCTTCTTCATAATTAAGACTGGTTCCATCAAGTGTTCTGCTAACCACACCGGCACCTAATCCAAAAGTTAAATTTGACAGCACACCAATTTGAACCGGGAAAGCATAAAAAGCCCTGGCTGTTAATATATGTTCATAACCAATCATGTCATTAATAACATTCAAGCCGAC